>NZ_JBRRDL010000005.1:0-190299 GCF_056759635.1 Stenotrophomonas sp. STEN056 | reverse complement strand
CCCCGCAACGCATTACGGCGCGTATTGAGCACCCAGCACAGGGGGGGGTAAAAAAATACCCGCGGGGGTGGGGGCCGCTCGCCCCACCAACGCTCTCTAGGTAGAGGTCACACGAATGAACATGAAGTTCTACGAGTTCGCAATCCTAGGCGCTGCATCGGCTGAAGAGCGGCAGATTCTTACTGGCACACTGGATGAGATGCTGAAGCCGTATGGGCTAGAAATAGGTCGCAATGTCTCTCTATATGATGGAGGGTCAATTGCGGGCATGGACCGGAAGCTAGCATTCGCGGCTGCGTACTTCCGAGGAAAGGGCCATGCAGATGAGGTGATTGCTAGGCAAATCTCAACGGCGAGTCTCCCTGTCATCCCTGTTGTAGGTATCGATGAAGCATTTGAGGACTCGGTACCAGAGGTTTTGAGTTTGGCGAACGGTTATCGCCTGACAGATGCTGACCCAAGAATGCTGCGACTGGCTTCTGCTCTGCTGGAATGCGTCGGCCTGCTTGAGCGGCAGCGTCGGGTATTTGTTAGCTATCGGCGCACTGAGGCAAGGACGGCGGCTGTTCAGCTGCATGACGTCCTGAGCAGCCTCGGTTTCGACGTATTCTTGGACACGCACACAATGCAGCCCGGCGAACCCTTTCAGGAGTCTCTCTGGCATCGACTCTGTGACTGCGATGTGATGCTAATGCTTGACACCAAAACCTACTTCGAAAGGAAGTGGACACGCCTTGAATTCGCTCGAGCGCAGGCAACCGGCATCCAAGTTCTTCGAGTGGTCTGGCCGAATCACAGCTCCGAAGCGCAAACGGATTTGGCGGAGACAATTTTCTTGGCGGATGATGAGTTCGAAGAAAAAGAGGGTGCGTTGGTTGATGGTACGATTCAGCAAATTGCCAACGCATTAGAGAGGCTGCGTAGCCGGTCCGTCGCTGCGCGCTACATGTCCATTACTGGCAAGCTCAGGGTAGAGGCTGCAGCCATTGGAGCTACGCTCGAGGGCATCGGTGCTTATCGTTCAATTGCAATGACTCTGCCGCAAGGGAAGCGCGTGTATGCCTATCCTGTGGTGGGTGTTCCAAGTGCCAACCTGCTCAATGACGTGGCAACGAAATCGCATCTGGCCGGACAGGGGACGACCGGGGTGCTGGTTTACGACCACCTAGGAATTAAGGACTCTTGGATGAAGCATCTGGGCTGGCTTGATGAGAATATTTCAACCGTCAAAGCAATCAAAGTGCGCGAAGCTTCCGTGCAACTACCGGAGCTATGAGATGCATCACAGTCAAGAGTGCATTTTTTTGTCCGCGAGTGTTCCCGACTTCGGGAAAGAGAATCGTTTCGCTACTACAGCCGATTCTGTCGCGATTACTTCCGCAATTGCGGCGCTCGTTCATGTAGCTCTGGGAAGGCGTAGGCTGATTTGGGGAGGACATCCCGCCATCACACCTATCATCTACGCAACTGCGGAAGAAATGGGGATTCCCTATTCTCCTTGGGTCACCATCTATCAATCAAGGCACTTCGAGGACAGATATCCAGAAGACAACAAGAAATTCAAGAATGTCGTGTACACGGATTCTGTGAAGGGAGGGCAGGATAAGAACTTGGCTGAAATGCGAGATAGGATGATTCGCAAGAACCAGTTCAGTGCTGCTGTCTTCATCGGAGGCATGGATGGGGTCCTAGAAGAGTATTCAGCCTACTGTGAAGCACACTCAGCAGACAGCAGTATTGTGCTTGGGACCACTGGCGGAGCCGCCCTTGAGCTTCTAAAAGCGAAAGGAATGCAGATGGAGCATCTGGACTACGTATCCATCTTTCACGAAAGGCTTGGCATTTCTCCAAGGGAAAGGCGATACCCTGCCCCTGACGAACAGCCAATAGATGTTGCTGCTCGTCTTCGCCCTCTTCCTCACAAGCACCATCCAAAACCTCCTCGATGATTATTTTGGCAATAGTTTAGTCAAGGGCTGGGGTGGCCTATCCCCAGCTCCAACGATTTCAGCGATGTACAGCCTCGACTTCCACGCCTTGCAGGGAAGCTGTCTAGCAGCTAATCAAGCAGTCCGAATCTTGCGCGCAAAGTTCCAGAGCACAGGCTGATGGTCGAAACAGCACTGCTTCAATGAGTAGTTGACGTACCTCCTCATTGCGACAGGCGTTGCAATACCAATGAACCACTTGTCACCATCTCGGTCGTGGACATGTGGGTCCCCGCATACTCCGCCCGCACCAAGCCACGTCTTCCGGACCAATTCCTTATGGTCCATAGGATTCCCGGGCAGCTTGATGCAGCAATGGATATGAGTCCGTTCGTTTGAGTCATGCGGGGAGCCGCTGCACAACGGCCTCCCCGGATAACTTTCAATGACTGGAACCAAGGGCATCCTGTACGTGCATCTTTCCTTGAACAGGCTGCACCGGAGCGCATGCATGAAGCGACCGAAAGTCTTCTCGGCGTGGCCATAGCTGACCGCCCCTTCCGACTCGAAGGTCAGGGTGATGAAGGCGTTGTAGTCGTCCTGCAGGAAGTGGCTTGCTAGCCCCTTCTGCAACTCGGTTTGTCTTGCTTCGTATTCCCAGTCTTCCATTGCGTTCCTCGCGGAGCATTGCGTTTTTGTGCTCTCGTGAGTTACTTATATTGCGATTTTACATTTCGCAATTAGGGGGGCGTGGGATGGTCAGACCCGGAGGCAATCCGGATTTGAAGCAGTACCGGAATGAGGATACGCAACAAGCCAACCTTAAAAGGCGAGCGTTGGCCGATGCGTACAGTCGGGATACCGGGCGATTGCTTTACCAAGCCATGCAGGGGCAGGCTGGCATGACCTTGGTGGAGTTCGCAGAATGGCTCAACAACTACGGTTGGCCTACCCGTAGAGGCGGTATGTGGACCGCGACGCAGGTCAGACGGGTGTTCAATAGGCTTGGACTCAAGAAGGCATAGAGGCTTCGTGTCGCGAGTCAGCGGGCCGCTCAGGCTGATGCTTGGTCAGTCTCGTCGTCTTTCCTGCGTATCACCCCCAGCCGCTCCGGTAGTGTGTGCACGCTGCTTACGTAGACGTATGTCCGATTTCCCATCGAGAACGTCTCAAGCAATCCTTGGCTCGCGTACTGGAATGCCCTTGTACGGGATATTCCGTGTGCCTTGCAGACATCGACTAGTGGTCCATACGCGACTTCGAATGTCGGCGTCTTTGTCATGGCTTTCCCCTGCTGTCGTTGTCCAATTGTAGCCAACGACGTTCTTAGGGAACAAAGTAGGGAACAAAAAGAAAGCCCGCACTTGGCGGGCTTTACTTTCAATGACTTGCGTCAATATCTGGCGGAGAGAGGGGGATTCGAACCCCCGAAGCGCGGTTTAGACGCTTACACACTTTCCAGGCGTGCTCCTTCAACCACTCGGACACCTCTCCGGATCCTGCCGCTGTAACACCTCAGCAGGGGCGCAGATTCTATAGGGCTTGGTGCGCCGCCACAAGCACCCTACGCATGGGTGCTGGCGGACGGGTGGGGCATGGCACAATGGGCGCTCGAATGAAGACGGTTGCCTGATGTCCTATCTCGTCCTTGCCCGCAAGTGGCGTCCGAAGCGTTTTGCCGAGCTGGTGGGCCAGGAACACGTGGTCCGCGCGCTGAGCAATGCGCTGGACAGTGGCCGCGTCCACCACGCCTTCCTGTTCACCGGCACCCGGGGGGTCGGCAAGACCACCATTGCCCGCATCTTTGCCAAGTCGCTGAACTGCGAGCAGGGCACCAGCGCCGATCCGTGCGGTCAGTGCCGGGCCTGCCTGGATATTGATGCCGGCCGTTACATCGACCTGCTGGAAATCGACGCCGCGTCCAATACCGGCGTGGATGACGTGCGCGAGGTGATCGAGAACGCTCAGTACATGCCTTCGCGTGGCAAGTACAAGGTCTACCTGATCGACGAAGTGCACATGCTCTCCAAGGCGGCGTTCAACGCGCTGCTCAAGACGCTGGAAGAGCCGCCGGAGCATGTGAAGTTCCTGCTGGCCACCACCGATCCGCAGAAACTGCCGGTCACCGTGCTCAGCCGCTGCCTGCAGTTCAACCTCAAGCGCTTGGATGAGGAACAGATCCGCGGCCAGATGTCCCGCATCCTCGGCGCCGAGCAGATCGAATTCGACGACAGTGCGCTGGTGCAGCTGGCGCGTGCGGCCGATGGCTCGCTGCGCGACGGTCTGTCGCTGCTGGACCAGTCCATTGCCTATGCCGGCGGCGCGCTGCGCGAGGATGTGGTGCGCGCCATGCTGGGCACGGTGGACCGCACCCAGGTGGCGGCCATGCTCGATGCCCTGGCCGATGGCGACGGCAGCCGCCTGTTGCAGGTGGTGGCCACGCTGGCCGAGTTCTCGCCGGACTGGAGTGGCGTGCTCGATGCGCTGGCCGAAGGCCTGCATCGCATCCAGGTGCAGCAGTTGGTGCCGGGTACCGTGGTGCCGGGTGAAGGCATTGATTCGGTGGCCTTCGCCCAGCGGCTGCGCCCGGAAGTGGTGCAGCTCTGGTACCAGATGGCCTTGGGTGGCCGCCGTGACCTGCACCTTGCGCCGAGCCCGCGTGCCGGCTTTGAAATGACCGTGCTGCGCATGCTGGCGTTCCGCCCGTCCGGCGCAGTGCCTGCGGTGCCGGAAGGTTCGGGCCAGGGCGCGGGCGCCGGTGGTGTTGCGCCGGTTGCTTCCGGTGCCGGTGTTGCGGCATCTGCCGCAGCCAGCCCCGCGCCGGTTGCCAAGCCTGCCGAACCGGCGCCCAGGCCGGCCGTTGTCGCGCCGGTCGAGATGGCGGCGCCCGTTGCCGAGGTTGTGCAGGAAACGCCTGCACCGGCGCCGCAGGCAGCCGCACCTGCCGCCTTGGCTGAAAAGCCGCGCGCTGCGGCCGACGATCTGCCGCCGTGGGAGATGGACGCAGCTGATGCCAGCGCACGCGACGAAGCCATGGCCATGGAAATGGCGGCGGCGGACATCGAGCCAGAATCCGCACCCGCACCGATCAAGGCTGCGCCGGTAGCGCCTGCTGCGCCAGTCGCAACGGCTCCGGCAACTGCGCCTGTACGGCCAACCGGCATCGCCATTGAGCCGAAGCCTGTCGCCAGCCGCGCGCTGGACAACGCCGAGCAGTGGCTGGACCTGGTGGCCGACAGTGGGCTGTCCGGCCCGTCGCGCGAGTTGGCGGCCAACTGCGCCTTCGTCAGTTACCAGCACGGTGTGCTGCGGCTGGGCTTGCTGCCGGGCTTTGAATACCTGCAGTCCGAGCGCGCGCTTACCGCCTTGGCCCAGGCCCTGTCGCAGGTACTGGGCAGCACGCCGAAGATCGTGATTGAAACCGGCAACGTCCAGGCCGAGACGTTGCACGAGCGCGCTGACCGTCAGCGCGGTGAACAACAAGTTGCGGCCGAAGCCGTCTTCATGGCCGACCCGCAGGTGCAGCAGCTGATCCAGCAGGGCGCCCGGGTCGTGGCCGATTCCATCCGTCCATTCAAAGAGTAAGCAACCATGCGCGGCAATATCGCCCAGATGATGCAGCAGGCCCAGAAAATGCAGGAAAACCTGCAGAAGGCCCAGGAAGAAATCGCCAAGTTGGAAGTCACCGGCAGCGCCGGTGGCGGCATGGTCACGGTGACCCTGAGTGGCACCAAGGAGTGCCGCAAGGTGCGTATCGATCCGTCGGTGCTGTCCGACCAGGAAATGGTGGAAGACCTGATCGCTGCCGCCTTCAACGATGCCTCCAACAAGATCGATGCCGAATCGCAGAGCCGCATGGGCTCGGCCACGGCCGGCATGAAGCTGCCGCCGGGCATGAAGCTGCCGTTCTGATGATGCCGTTGCCGGCCGTGACCGGCATCTGCGTTACCCGCGACGCGAAGCCCCCGGGCTTCGCGCGCTTGTTTTGATGAAGAGCGTGCTGTGATGGAGCTGCTGCGATGAGCCTGCCGCTGCTGGAACAACTGATCGAAGCGTTCCGTGTGTTGCCGGGCGTCGGCCAGAAGACGGCGCAGCGCATGGCCTACCACGTGCTGGAACGTGCCCGCGACGGCGGCCAGCGCTTGTCCGAGGTGCTGGCCGAGGCCATCGAGAAGATCGGCCATTGCGTGCAATGCCGGGATTTCAGCGAAACCGAAATCTGCCCGGTGTGCGCCAGCGCCAGCCGTGAGCGGCAGATGCTGTGCGTGATTGAATCACCGGCTGATCGCCTGGCCATTGAACATGCCACCAGCTATCGCGGCTTGTACTACGTGTTGCAGGGGCGGTTGTCGCCGCTGGACGGCATCGGCCCGCGCGAGCTGGGGCTGGACAAGCTGGAAGCACGACTGGCCGAAGGCGAAGTCACCGAGTTGATCATCGCCACCAATTCCACCGTTGAAGGCGAGGCCACCGCGCATTACCTGGCGCAGCTGGCACGGCGCAATAAAGTGCGTCCCAGCCGCTTGGCGCAGGGGCTGCCGCTCGGCGGCGAACTGGAATACGTGGATCGCGGCACCTTGTCGCATGCATTCGGCAGCCGCAGCGAAATCAGCGAATAGCTGCGGCAGGGGCGGTAAGCTGTAGGCCGTTTTCGCCAAGAGAGCCGTCGCATGACCGACACGATTTTCGGCAAGATCATCCGCCGCGAGATTCCCGCCAACATCGTCTATGAAGATGACGAAGTGCTGGGCTTCAAGGACATCGCCCCGCAGGCGCCGGTGCATGTGCTTTTCATTCCGAAGAATGAAGTCATCCCCACGCTGGATGACCTGCAGCCGTCGCAGGCGCATTTGATCGGCAAGCTGGCCTTGGCCGCTGCCGAATACGCGCGCAGGGAAGGCTTCGCCCAGAACGGCTACCGCATCGTCATGAACTGCCGCGAAGATGCCGGGCAGACCGTGTTCCATATCCACCTGCACCTGCTGGCCGGTGCGGCGCTGGGGCATTTCGGCGCCGCGTGAGCGGACATCAGCGGGTTTGACGACGCGCGGCGCACGGTTCCGCGATGAGGGGGTGTTCGGTGGCTGGAGGCATCTGCAGGCGCATCGGCCTGTTGTTCCTGTTGTTCCCGTCGGCAGCGTTTGCACAGGGGATGCCGGAGGCATCCGCCGCCCGCGCAGCCTTCCAGCGCATGCAGCAGTTGTGCGCCGCCGATGAGGGCAAGGCCTGGGGCGTGAGCCTGTGCGGCCCGGTGTTGTTGGCCGATCCGGCCAGCCGCCAGTTTGTTGCCAACATGGACGGTGCAGATGCCGCGCTGGAGCGCGAGGGCACGATCTTCCGGGGTCGCCTGCCCGACAGCGTGCCGGTGGCCAATACCGCCGTGGAATGGAATGGGCGCACCTGGACGATGCTGATGCTGCCGTTGCCGGAAGACCCAGTGGCGCAATCCATTTTGTTCATGCACGAGGCCTGGCACCGCATCCAGGCGCAGATCGGCCTGCCTGCCACCCATGCCGATCAGGAGCAACTGGAGACGGCGCAGGGGCGTACTGCCCTGCGGCTGGAACTACGCGCGTTGCGCGCGGCAATGCAGGCCACGGCCCAGGATCAGCGGCAACAGGCCAGCCGTGATGCGATGACCTTCCGGGCCTGGCGGCAGGCGCATTTTCCACAGGCGCGCGCTGCCGAGGATGCGATGGAGCGCCATGAGGGCATCGCCGAGTACAGCGGCCGCATCCTTGCGCAGGATGCGGCGCTGGAAGCCCACCTTGCCGAGCACCTGCAACGCGGCGATGGCGTGATGGCCTACGCGCGTTCCTTCGCCTATTACACAGGGCCGGCTTATGGCGTCCTGCTGGACCGGGCCGCACCGGGCTGGCGCAGCCATTGGAACCGGAAGGATGGTCTGCCGCAGCTGCTTGCGGCCGCCTCGGGAATCCAGGTCGACGCCGGTGATGCAGCGTTCCAGCGCGCGGGTGGGCGCTATGGCCTGGCCGAGGTCGAAGCCGAGGAGGCCGCCCGCGCCCAGAAACAGGCCGACGTGGTGGCAGCCCTGCGCGCACGTCTGGTCGATGGGCCGGTGCTGGGCGTTCCGGTCAACGGTGCCCGTTTCAGTTTCGATCCGAACCGGGTAACGCCATTGCCACCGCAGGGCGCGGTGTATGGCGTGATCCGCGCCGCCGCTGCGTGGGGTGTGCTGGACGTGCACGGTGATGGCCTGTTGTCCAGCGACTGGAAGCAACTGTCGGTAGCCCATGCAGGTGCGCGGCAAACGGCCGAGGGGTGGGCGGGCGACGGATGGGTGCTGACCCTCAAGCCTGGCTGGGTGCTGCAGCCCGACGGCGGCGAGGGCAACTGGACGATCCGCCGACAGGAGTGAGGCCTTTCGACGGCCATGAAAAACGCCGCCCGGAGGCGGCGTTTTCTGTTTGCCGTGGGCGCCGGGTTTACCACCAGCCGCGATAGCCCCAGCCTCCCCAGCCCCAGCCGGGCCCCCAGGACGGGCCCCACGGGCCGTAGGGATAGGCCGGAACCACGTCCACCTCGCGCTGCACCGGCCACAGGTAGACCACGTCGGCGTTGATCTTCGGCAGTGGATAGTCGTACTCGCCGATCTTGGTGGTCTGGTAACCATCAATGCGGCCGATGAAGGTTACATCGCGGCCGGGCTCGAACACAGCCGGGTCATAGAAACCGGCGCGGCAGGCAATGAAGCGGCCGTCACTGGCGTCGGAAGCGGTGCTGCTCGGGCGGCCACTGCCGTTGAGCGGGCGGGCGATCATCTGGAAGCAGGTTTCACCCTGTGCCGGCGTCGTTTCAATGATGCGGCCACCCCAGCGCACCGGCGTGCCGGTCTGCTTCTGCGCAACCGAGTCGCGCGGCGAGACGGGGTTGAACTCTCCCTGCAACGGCTTGGGCGCGGTGGCACACGCGGCCAGGGTCAAGCTGGCGGCAAGGGTGATGAGAATGCGGGTGTTCATGGTCGTGCTCCGTGTCTCGGGCGGTGCCTGTGCAGGTCAGCCAATAATGAAACGTGATCGGACTGGGTGCCAGCGTATCGCGCATCGGTGAAACGCTGGCTGAGTGCCAGCAGACCGCTTCCAGGGCGATAAAGTTCAACCCGCCGCGCCCAATCGTTGGCCGATTCGTGGGGTTCGCGGCCCAGCCCGAGGCGGGCGTAACGGCGGTCCAGCCGATGCCAGGCGCGCAATAGTGGATCGCGCTGGCGCTCGCCGCGCGCCAGCAGCCAGGCCATCAGGCCCAGTGCCAGCACGGCGAAGCCGGCGAACAGCGCGATCAGCTGCGACGGCGTAAGCCGGTCGATACCGAATGGGCGCAGCAGTTGCTGCTGGCGTTTGGCGTCGAAGGAGAGGAAGGCGGTGTTCCAGCCGCGCCGCATCCAGTCGCTGAACTGCCGGATGCTGTCCCAGCGGCCAGCAAGGTCCAGCCCGCCGGCGTTGCCCTGGCCGAGGCGGTCTTCCAGGGTGTCGTAGATGCGCTCCGGGGCAACGGCGGCGGTGGGGTCCACGCGCACCCAGCCGCGCCCGGTCAGCCACACTTCGGCCCAGGCATGGGCGTCCATCTTGCGCACCACCCAATAGTCGCCGTAGCGGTTGCGCACGCCGCCGGCATAGCCGGTCACCACGCGCGCGGGAATGCCGGCGCCGCGCATCAGCACCACGAATGCGGAACTGAAGTGCTCGCAGAAGCCGGCTTTCTGGTCGAACAGGAATTCGTCGGCGACGTGGCGGCCGGCCAGCGGCGTGGACAGGGTGTAGGCGAACTCGCGGTGGATCCACTCCAGGCTGCGGCGCACGATGGCGGCATCGTCCTGGCCGGCGTCTGCGCGCCATTGTTTGGCCAGCGCGAGTGTGCGCGGGTTGAAGCCTTCGGGAAGCTGCAGGGTTTGCCGGCGTAGCCGTTCGGGCAATTCCGACTGGAAGCTGCGCGGTGGCGCCGATTGCATCCGCCAGCGGGTCAGGGCGGTCAGCGAGCGGTTGCTGCTGAGGCTGTAGTCGGCGTCCAACTGGCTGTCGGCGGGGGCGGCCAGGGGCAGATCGAGCGCGACGAGTTGGCGGTTGTCACTGGCCTCGTATTCGATCTGGTAATCCCAGCGCAGGTTGCCGGCCTCGAAGGCGGCCGGGGCGGTGTGTTGCTGGCCGTTGGAGCGGGTCCAGCTGCGGCCGTCGAAGCGGGTCAGCACCGGGCCGCGCCAATAACGCTGGTCGGCCGGCGGCACCGGGCCGAAGAACTGCGCGCGCAGGGCCGGGCTGTCGTCGGCCATCAGGTCGATCCACGCGCCGGGCTCCATGCTGTCGGACAAACCGGGGCGGCTGACCACACGGTCTGGAATGCCCCACAGCGGGCTGCCCAGGCGCGGCACCAGCCAGAACGCGGACAGCGCCAGCGGCAGGGCAAGCAGCATCAGTCTGCCGACGGTTTGCAGCTGCCCGCGGGGTGGCAGGGCGATGACGCCGGCTTCGTCGTCAGCCAGCCGTTGCAGGGCCAGCAGCGCGCAGATCACCGCTGCGGTGGCCAGCAGCAAGGTGGTGGGGCCCTGGTCCAGCAGGAAGGCGGCGAATGGCGCGAACAGGGCGAAGCCGAGCAGGCTGCGTGCGTCGCGCAGGGTGCGCAGTTCGCTGGATTTGATCGCCAGCATCGCGGCCAGCAGGGCGCAGCCGGTGTCGCGGCCGGGGTGGGCGCCCATCTGCCAGTAAATTGCGGCCAGCATGGTGCTGACCAGCAGCAGGCGCAGCGGCAACGGCACCGGGCGCCGCCACGCCAATGCGGCAACCAGCAGTGCGGTCGCGCCGAAGACGCCGGCCAATACACCGGGCAACTGCAGCAGCAGCGGCAGCAGCGACAGTGCGGTGGTCAGCAGTACCCCGCCGCGTGCGTGCGTACCAAGTGCGGGAGAGGGCGTGGTGCTCATGCGGGCGGCAACAGGGCGAGTGCGCGCAGGCACAGGTGGCGGTGGCTGTCGCCGACATCCGGGCCGATGGCCGGGTTGCCGGGCAGGCGCAGTTGATAGCGACGGCCCTCGCGTTCGGCGTCATCCACCCAGCGCGCAAGGCGGGCGATGCGGCGTTCGTAGGGCAGGGCATGCAGTTGCTGCCAGTCCAGCACCAGCTCCGCACCCACCGGGCGTTCGTATTCGCGCACCAGCAGACCATCGCGGCGCGCGGAGTGCTTCCACGCAATCGTGCGCAGGGCATCGCCCTTGCGATAGGCGCGCAGCTGCTGCAGCTCGTCACCCATCGGGTGGACGTGCGTGCGGGATGAAGTAGTGCCGGTATCGGGCAGCGGCGGTGCGTTGAGTTCTGCTGCGGGGTAGACCAACAGCGGGGCGTCCGGCCAGAACCACGACCAGGCGCGCACCAGCCCCAGTGGCTGCGTGGTGGTGATGCGGATGCGGGAGATATCCAGCCAGCCGCGTACCTGCGTGGGCAACGCGAGATCGGCCTCAACCTGGCTGTCGGCGGTGAGGCTCACGGTGGTGCGGGCGTCTTCGTGGCTGATCTGCAGGGCGCGGCGCGGGCGGGTGCCGGTGCGTGCCAGAGCCAGCCGCAGCTGGATCGGCGTGCCGGCCGGTACGGGTTCGGCCGAGAGCGTTTCAAGGCGAATGCCGGACAGCTGCAGATGCGCATACACCGCACTGGCCAGCGCAGTGGCTGCCAGCGCCAGCGCCAGCAGCAGCGCGGGATTGTTGTTGTAGTTCAGTGCGCCCAGCAGCATCGTCGCCAGCAACCCGGCCAGGAACAGGCCAAAGCCGGTGGGCAGCACGTAGATGCGGTGGCGGTCCAGTTGTGCCGGCAATGCTTCGGGTTGGCGCGGGCGTGCCAGCCATTGCAGGGACTGCAGCCGTTGTCGCAACCGGGCGATCACTCAATCAACCCGCACGCTGTGCAGGATCGCGCGCGCCAGCACCGGGCCGGATGACGATTCGGCCTCGGCCATCAAACGGTGCCCGGCCACGGCAATGAACAAGGCCTGCACATCCTCGGGCACCACGTGCTTCCTGCCCAGCAACAAGGCATGTGCCTTGGCCGCACGCAGCAGGGCGATGCCGGCACGAGGCGACAGCCCGACCTTGACCCCCGGATGCTGGCGGCTGCGCGTGAGCAGCGCCTGCACATAGTCGATCAGCGCGTCGCTGGCATGCACCTGCTCGACCGCCTCACGCAGCGCCACGATGTCCTGGTCGGACAGGCAGGGCACGGCACGTGCGATCAACTCACGACGGCTGCTGCCACTGAGCAGTGCGCGCTCGGCCTCGGCGTTGGGGTAGCCCAGGGTGAGCCGCAGCAGGAAGCGGTCCAGCTGCGAATCCGGCAGCGGGAACGTGCCGGACATGTCCACCGGGTTCTGCGTGGCGATGACGAAGAACGGGTCCGGCAGGGTGTGGGTGACGCCATCAAGCGTCACCTGCTGCTCGGCCATCGCCTCCAGCAGCGCGCTCTGTGTGCGCGGCGGTGCACGGTTGATTTCATCGGCCAGCAGCACATTGCAGAACACCGGCCCGGGGTGGAACTGGAAGCTGCGGCTGTGGGCTTCATAGATGGAGATGCCCAGCACGTCGGCCGGCAACAGGTCCGAGGTGAACTGCACGCGCTGGAACTGCAGGCCCAGGCTGGACGCCATGGCGTGGGCCAGCGTGGTCTTGCCCAGCCCGGGCAGGTCTTCGATCAGCAGATGTCCACCGGACAACAGCGCGACAAAGGCCAGCCGAACCTCCTGCGCCTTGCCCAGCAGCAGTGAATTGACCTGCTCCTGTGCCTTCTGCAATGACTGCAACGTGACATCGGTTAGCATTCCGGCGGACACCAGGGTCATGGTCGTCTCATATTCCAAAGTTGAGGAAGTGTAAGTGGCAATCCGGGGTGAGCAACGCGCATACATTACGTTCCTTGTGCTGTGGGCGTTGGTCACCACGGTCAAGGTGCTGGTTGCATCACAGTTGCCACTGTTCGTGGACGAATCGTTCTATTGGCAGGAAGGGCAGCATCTGGCTGCCGCGTATTCCGACCTCCCTGGCCTGACGGCCTGGTTGGCGCGCCTGGGCGTGGAGGCTGCCGGCGACAACCGGCTCGGTCTGCGCCTGCCGTTCCTGCTGATGGGGGCGTTGCTGCCGTGGTTGATCGCCCGCATCACCGCGCGCTGGTTTGGCGGGCGTATTGGTTGGCAGGCCGGCGCGCTCACGCTGCTGATGCCGTTGTCGGCCACGCTGGGCATTCTCGCGGTGCCGGATGTGCCGATGGCGCTCGCTGCGGTGCTGTGCCTGGATGCCGGCGCGCGCCTGCTGCGCAACGTCGATGCCGGCGGCGCGCTGATGCTGGCGCTGGGTCTGGCGATCGGTGCGCTCAGCCACTATCGCTTCATCGGTGTCATCGGCATGGGTTTCATCGCCCTGATGCTGTTGCCCGAAGGGCGCCGGGTATTGCGTGATCCGCGCGTGTGGATGGCGTTGGCGGTGGGCATCTTCGCCTGGCTGCCGTTGCTGGCCTGGAACCTGGACAACCAGGACGCGGGTCTCAAGTTCCAGGTGATGGAGCGGCATCCGTGGATGTTCCACGGCGAAGGCCTGCGTTTTCTGCTGATCCAGCCGCTGATGGTTACGCCGCTGTTGTTTGTGGCGATGGTGGCGGTTGCGGCCAGCGGCCTGCGCAAAGTGCAGGGCGGCTTCCATCACGTGCAATGGCGTTACTTTGCGCTGGTGGGGGCGACCTCGACCTTGCTGATTTTCGTGTTGGGTTTCTTCACCGACGTGGAGCGCATCAGCTTCCACTGGCCGCTGCCGGGGTATCTGGCGCTGCTGATCTGCGTGCCGCTGCTGCTCAATCGCTGGTCGCGGTTGTGGCGGCGTTGTGTCTGGGTAACCGTTGCGGCGGGCCTGGTGTTCGCGCTGGGGTACTACGTGGTGGTGTCGGTGCCGTCGCTGCGTGAGCAGATGGCCGGCAGCAAGTACTACCCGCGCAACTTCGCCGGCTGGCAACCGCTGGCCGAAGCGGTGCGTGAGGAACTGGCAAACATGCCGGGCGACGCCACAATGCTGGCGGACAGTTTCAAGGTGGGGGCGGAGCTGGGTTTCCGGCTCGACGATCCTTCCATCACGGTGCTGCCGCACGCGCTCAATGATCGTCACGGCCGTACCGCGCAACTGCAGTTGTGGGGCCTGCTGAGCAAGGGCGAGCGTCCCGGCCCGCAGTTGCTGGTGCTGGCGCCGAGTGACCTGCGCTATCGCGATCTGCTCGCGCGTTATCACCAGGTCTGCGCGCTGGTCGGGCCGCTGCCGCCGCCACGCGTGGTGTCGCTGGATCATGGTTTCCAGCGCTTCCTGTTGTTCCGTTTGCCTGCGCAGAAACAGTCCGGGCCCTGCGTGACCCCGGCGATGGCGTGGGTGGATGCGCCAGTGGCCGGGGCCGTTGTCGCCGACACGCTTGAGGTTGCCGGCTGGGCTTTCAAGGACGGCGCCGGTCTATCGCGTGTGGAGCTGCTGCTGGATGGGCGCAGCGTGGGCGATGCGGTCTACGGCCGTGATTTCGACATCCGTGCCGCGTGGCCGGGCACGAATGATCCGCATCATCCGCATGTGGGCTTTGATGGCCGCCTCGACGTCCGTGGTCTCGTCCCGGGCAAGCACTGGCTGGGCCTGCGCCTGCATGGCGCGGACGGCAGCGTTGAACAATGGGCCGAGCAACCGTTCGTGGTGGAGCGCTAGGGTTGTTGCGGCCCCGGCAATGCGCGCAACGTCGCTTCAGGGCAGTTGATAGCCGGCCTGTCGCAGCAGGGCTGACAGCTGGATCAGCGGCAGCCCCACCAAGGCCGTCGGGTCGCTGCTGTGGATCGCCTCGAACAAGCTGATGCCCAGGCCTTCGCATTTGAAGCTGCCAGCGCAGTCCAGCGGCTGCTCGGCGGCGACGTAACGCGCGATTTCTGCGGTATCCAGCCTGCGGAACTGAACGCGGGTCACATCGCAGGCCTGCAGGTGCGTGCTGCCGTTGCTCAGGCAAAGCGCCGTGTGGAAGCGGATTTCATGGCCGGACATGGTGGCCAGCTGCGTGCAGGCCGCTTCCACGGTGCCGGGCTTGCCGAGCGGCGCACCGTTCACCTCGGCCACCTGGTCCGAGCCGATGACCCAGCAGCCGGGCCGTTGCAGGGCGATTGCCAGCGCCTTGGCCCTGGCCAGGCGCTGGGCCAGGGCTGCGGGTGCTTCGCCTGGCAGCGGCGTTTCGTCCACCCTGGGGGCCTCCGAACTGAACGGGAGCCGTAACCTGGCCAGCAATTCGGCCCGATAACGGGAGGTGGAGGCGAGGATCAGGTCGGTCATGTGGGAAAATGCGGCGTCCGGGCGCAGCAGTCTGCTGCTGTCCGCTTCCCGAGACAACGTTGCTGGCCGCTTGGGTTTGACAGCGACCGGGGTACTCCTTAACATTCTGCAGCTTATGTCCGCGAACGTGCCCGAATTGCTGGATGCTTGGCGGATGGTCGCAGCACGCAGGTGCTTCGACGGCCAGGTGCCTTTGTCCGAGTTGACCCGCCTGCAAGGCCTTGTCGCCGATGCCGAAGGCCAGTGCACTTACGCGCTGGAATTCGGTCGCGATGACGTTCTTCAGGTGGCCTATGTCGAGCTGACCATCGAAACGGCGTTGCCGTTGATCTGTCAGCGCACCATGCAGCGTTTTCTGCTGCCGGTGTCGATCAGGCAGCGGCTGGGGTTGATCCGCGACGAAGACGAGGAGTCTGCGCTCCCGCCCGACTATGAAGCGCTGCTGGTGCCGGAAGATGGCAACCTGCACCCGCTGGAAATCGTCGAGGACGAATTGGTGTTGGCCGTGCCGGTAGTGGCGCTGGCACCGGGAAGCGAGGCGGTCGAACGCGACTGGCCGGCGACCGAAGAGGAACAAAGCAAGGCCAATCCGTTTGCGGCATTGGCGGCGCTGAAGAAACAATAGCGGCCGGTTATCGTCGGCGGTCGCGGCGAAAGCGAGAGTAGTGCTGGACGCTGGCGTCCCGTGCAATTAAACGACGAAGCAAACGAACCGAGTTTGGAGCAATCCCATGGCTGTGCAGAAATCCCGTGTTACCCCGTCCCGCCGCGGCCAGCGCCGTGCGCACGACGCCCTGAGCGCCAAGCAGCTGTCCACCGACCCGACCACGGGTGAAGTGCATCTGCGTCACCACATCACTGCTGACGGTTTCTACCGTGGCAAGAAGGTGATCACGACCAAGTCGTCCTCGGTCGTCGAAGAAGATTGATTCGTGACGGCCGCCACGTTCGCGTGGCGGCCGCCTCACCGATTCTTCCGGGGCCGCCTCAGGGCGGCTTCGCGCAACAGGAAACAGCATGAGCAAGCGGATCTACTCGAGGATCGCGGGCACTGGTAGTTACTTGCCCGAGAAAGTGTTGACCAACGACGATCTGGCCAAGATCGTGGACACGACCGATGAGTGGATTCAGTCGCGCACGGGCATCCGTGAGCGGCATGTCGCTGCCGAAGGCGAAACCACCAGCGACCTGGGCTACCACGCCGCGCTGCGTGCGCTGGAGGCTGCCGGCATCGAGGCTTCGCAGCTGGACATGATCATCGTGGGCACCACCACGCCGGATCTCATCTTTCCGTCCACCGCCTGCTTGATCCAGGCGCGCCTTGGCGCGACCGGCTCGGCGGCGTTTGACGTCAATGCGGCATGTTCGGGCTTCCTGTTTGCCCTGAGCGTGGCCGACAAATTCATCCGCAGCGGTGACGCCAGGCATGTCCTGGTGATCGGCGCGGAAACCCTGACCCGTATCGTTGACTGGACCGACCGCACCACCTGCGTGCTGTTCGGCGATGGCGCGGGCGCCGTCGTGCTCAAGGCCGACGAAGACACCGGCATCCTCAGCACCCACCTGCATGCCGACGGCAGCAAGAAGGAGCTGCTGTGGCACCCGGTCGGTGTATCCACCGGCCTGGACAGGCCCGGCAAGCTGACCATGAAGGGCAACGACGTGTTCAAGTACGCCGTCAAGGCGCTGGACTCGGTCGTTGATGAAACCCTGCAGGCCAACGGCCTGGACAAGTCCGACCTGGATTGGTTGATCCCGCACCAGGCCAACCTGCGCATCATCGAAGCCACCGCCAAGCGTCTGGACATGTCGATGGACCAGGTAGTGGTGACTGTGGACAAGCACGGCAACACCTCCGCCGGCTCGGTGCCGTTGGCACTGGACGCGGCGATCCGTTCCGGCCGTGTGGAGCGTGGCCAGCTGCTGTTGTTGGAAGCCTTTGGTGGCGGTTTCACCTGGGGCTCGGCGCTGCTGCGCTACTGAGCGGTTCCGGCAATCTGTGTATCGAACGGGCAGCCAATGGCTGCTCGTTTTGTATCCGCCGGGCGTTCAGGTGTGGTGCGCGGGAGGGCTCGATATTGCAGGGTTGCGGGTGCCTGCATACGCGCCAGTACAGACGCGCGGGCGCTTTCGCGCTTATGATTCGCCGCTTCGATTCGTGCAGCAGATGACCGCGTGACTGATTCCCGACTCGCTTTCGTGTTCCCCGGCCAAGGTTCCCAGTCCATTGGGATGTTGGCTGAACTGGCAGAACTGCATCCGCAGATCCGTGAAACCTTCACAGAAGCTTCTGAAGGCGCGGGCGTGGACCTGTGGGCCTTGTCGCAGGGCGGCCCGGAAGAACAGCTCAACCGCACCGAGTTCACCCAGCCGGCCTTGCTGGCGGCGAGCATTGCGGTATGGCGCCTGTGGAATGCCCAGGGTGGCGCAAAGCCGGCCGTGCTGGCGGGCCATAGCCTGGGTGAATACACCGCGCTGGTTGCCGCTGGCGCCCTGACCCTGCGCGACGGCGCGCATCTGGTGCGCCTGCGTGGCCAGCTGATGCAGGACGCGGCCCCGGCGGGCGTCGGTGCCATGGCGGCCGTGCTTGGCGCCGAGGATGCCGTGGTTGAGGCCGTCTGTGCCGAAGCGGCGGGCAGCCAGGTGGTGGTGCCGGCCAATTTCAATTCGCCGGGCCAGATCGTCATCGGCGGCGACGCCGCTGCCGTGGACCGTGCGCTGGCGCTGCTGGCCGAGAAGGGCGTGCGCAAGGCGGTCAAGCTGGCGGTCAGTGTGCCGTCGCATACGCCGCTGATGCGCGAAGCCGCCAATCGTCTGGCCGAAGTGATGGCCGGGCTGGATTGGCGCGCGCCGCAGTTGCCGGTGGTGCAGAACGTCGATGCCAAGGTGCATGACGGCGTGGCTGCGATCCGCCAGGCGCTGGTGCAGCAGCTTTACCAGCCGGTGCAGTGGACCGGCTGCGTGCAGGCGCTGGCGGCGCAGGGTGTCAGCCGCGTGGCCGAGTGCGGCCCGGGCAAGGTGCTGACCGGCCTGGTCAAGCGCATCGACAAGAGCATTGATGGACGTTCGCTCGCCACCCCGGCCGATTTTGCCGGCGCGCTGGAAGAGTGGGCCCCGTAATCCAACCGGCCCGGGGTGCGGCCTGCGCCCGGCCATGACCGGGGACCGTCCACGACGGCCTCGCAGGAAAGAGGAAACAGCATGAGCAAGCCATTGCAGGGTGAAATCGCGCTCGTCACCGGCGCAAGCCGTGGCATTGGTGCGGCCATTGCCGACGAACTGGCCGCCCTGGGCGCCACCGTCATCGGCACGGCAACCACCGAATCCGGCGCTGCCGCCATCGGCGAGCGCCTGGCCGCGCAGGGCGGCCACGGCCGCGCGCTGAACGTGACCGAACCGGGCGCGGTGGATGCGCTGATTGAGGCGGTGAGCAAGGAATTCGGTGCCATCACCGTCCTGGTCAACAACGCCGGCATCACCCGCGACAACCTGCTGATGCGCATGAAGGACGAGGACTGGCAGGCCATCCTCGACACCAACCTGACCAGCGTCTACCGCACCTCCAAGGCGGTGATGCGCGGCATGATGAAGGCGCGCAAGGGCCGCATCATCAACATCGCCTCGGTGATCGGCGTGACCGGCAACGCCGGCCAGGCCAACTACGCCGCGGCCAAGGCCGGCATCATTGCTTTCTCCAAGTCGCTGGCCAAGGAAATCGGCAGCCGCGGCGTGACCGTGAACGTGGTCGCCCCGGGCTTCATCGACACCGACATGACCAAGGATCTGCCCGAGGACGCCAAGGCGGCGATGCTCGGCCAGGTTGCGCTGGGCCGCCTCGGCGAGCCGGCAGACATCGCCAAGGCGGTGGGTTTCCTGGCCGGCCCGTCGGCCAGCTACATCACCGGCGAAACCCTTCACGTGAACGGCGGCTTGTACATGCCGTAAGCGTGTGGTGCAGGGACTGCACCCAAGTGGTTGATCGCCGTAACTTTTTGCAAAAATGCATGGGCGCGGCGCTTTCCACTACACTATCCCACGGCCATCACCACGTGATGGCGTCTTTTGAACCACTACTCCATCTGGAGCGATATCCAATGAGCACCATCGAAGAACGCGTCAAGAAGATTGTTGTCGAGCAGCTTGGCGTCAAGGAAGAGGAAGTCACCACCAGCGCATCGTTCGTCGATGACCTGGGTGCCGACTCGCTGGACACCGTCGAGCTGGTGATGGCGCTGGAAGAAGAGTTCGAGTGCGAAATCCCGGACGAAGAGGCTGAGAAGATCGGCACCGTTCAGGCTGCCATCGACTACGTCAAGGCACACGTCAAGGCCTGATTCACGCCTGACAGGACGCGGCCGGCATGAATCACCCGCCGCGTTGCAAATCTCATGGGGCCGCAGATGCGGCCCTGTGCTTTTCACCGCTTCAACCCCCGTGAACGGGGCCAGGAGAATCCGCAATGAGTCGTCGCGTCGTCGTTACCGGCATGGGCATGGTGTCGCCGCTGGGCAATGATCTGGCCAGCAGCTGGGAAGGCATCATCAATGGCCGCTCGGGCATTGGCCCGCTGACGAGCGTTGCAGATAACTATCTGGAACGTTTCACCACCAAAATTGCAGGTGAGGTCAAGGATTTCGACATCACCGCCGACAACCCCTTGTTCGGCAAGTATCGGGTCAGTGGCAAGGATGCCAAGAAGATGGACCCGTTCATCCATTACGGCCTGGGCGCGGCGTTCATGGCGCTGCATGACTCGGGCCTGGAAATCACCGATGCCAATGCCGAGCGCATCGGCGCCATTGTTGGCGCCGGCATCGGCGGCCTGCTGGGCATCGAGGAACAGACCATCGAGTTCCACGAGGGCAAGAAGATTTCGCCCTTCTACGTGCCCAAGACCATCATCAACATGCTGCCGGGCCAGCTGAGCATCATCGCCGGGCTGAAGGGGCCCTCGTTCTCGGCGGTGTCGGCCTGTGCCACGTCCAACCATTCCATTGGTACGGCGATGCGCATGATCCAGTACGGCGATGCCGACGTGATGGTTGCCGGTGGCGCCGAGCGTGGTTCCTCGCCGACCGCCCTGGGCGGCTTCTGCGCGATGAAGGCCATGTCCACCCGCAACGATGACCCGACCAAGGCCTCGCGCCCGTGGGACAAGGGCCGTGACGGTTTCGTACTGGGCGACGGTGCCGGCATCCTGATCCTGGAAGAGTACGAGCACGCCAAGGCGCGCGGCGCACGCATCTACTGCGAGCTGGCCGGCTTCGGCGCAAGCTCCGACGCGTACCACATGACCGCACCGAGCGAGAACGGCGAAGGCGCCGCGCGCTGCATGGTGGCGGCGATGAAGGACGCAGGCGTCACCCCGGAGCAGGTCGGCTATCTCAACGCACACGGCACCTCCACGCCGCTGGGCGACCTGGGCGAGACCATGGCGATGAAGACTGCCTTCGGCGATCACGCCTACAAGCTGCTGGTGAGCTCGACCAAATCGATGACCGGCCACCTGCTTGGCGCAGCCGGCGGCGTGGAAGCGATCTTCTCGGTCAAGGCGCTGGAAACCGGCGTCATCCCGCCGACCATCAACCTGGACGAGCCGGGCGAAGGCTGCGACCTGGACTACGTGCCGAACGTGGCCCGCAAGGCGCAGGTGGACGTGGTGATGTCCAACGGCTTCGGCTTCGGCGGCACCAACGGCACGCTGGTGTTCAAGCGGATCTAAAGGCTTTAAGCCCTTCTCCCGCATGCGGGAGAGGGGTTGGGGTGAGGGGCTTTAAAGCTCAAAAGCCTTAAGAGCTCCAAGAGCTTTAAGGGCTTCCCCTCATCCGCCCCTTCGGGGCACCTTCTCCCGCAGGCGGGAGAAGGGAGCCGTCAGCCTCCTCGACTCTTTGGCCCACGATGCACATCCTCCCCCTGCACGCCGACACCGACTTGCTGGCGCTGCATCGGCTCGCCCCGCATCGTTATCCGGTCCTGCTCGAATCCACTGCTGCTGGCAAGCAAGGCCAGTGGGACATGCTGTTGATCGCCAGTGGCGGCCAGCTGCTGCTCAACGTCGACGGCAGCCTGCAGCGCGAGGATGGTTCCTCTGTCGAAGGTGATTTCCTCTCGGCACTCGACCGCGATTGGCAGGCGCTGCGCCAAACCCGCAATCCAATGGAAGCGGACATCCCGTTCCGTGGCGGCTGGGCGCTGTTGCTCGATTACGAGCTGGCCCAGCAAATCGAACCCATCCTGCAACTGCCACAACGTAGCGACGGCCTGCCAACCGCAATCGCACTACGTTGCCCGGCAGCGGTGCTGCGTCAGCGCGATAGCGGCCGTTGCATGGCCGTTGCCGAAGACGACAGTGCCGGGCTGCTTGCACAACTTCAGCAGGATCTGCATGACGCCGCGCAGCTGCCTGCACTTGTCGGCTGGCAGCCGCCTGCCGCCATCAGTGAAGACAACGGGCGGCAGTTCACCGATGGCGTACACAAGGTCATCGACTACCTGCATGCAGGCGATGTGTTCCAGGTGAACCTGTCGCGCCGCTGGCAGGCGCAGTTTGATGCGCCGCTGGCGCCGGAAGCCTTGTATGCGCGTCTGCGCACTGCCAACCCGGCACCGTTCGCCGGTCTGTTCATGGCGGCAGGGCGGGCGGTGGTGAGTTCCTCGCCGGAGCGGCTGGTGTCGGTGACCGGCGACGTGGTGCAAACCCGGCCCATCGCCGGCACGCGTCCGCGCTTTGAAGGCGACGATGACGCCGCACGCATCCAGGAGCTGGTCGGCCACCCGAAGGAGCGCGCCGAGCACGTCATGTTGATCGACCTGGAACGCAACGATCTGGGCCGCATTGCAGCGCCCGGCAGCGTTGAGGTCGATGAACTGATGACGGTGGAGAGCTACGCGCATGTCCACCACATCGTCAGCAACGTGCGCGCGCGATTGCGCTCGGGCGTCAGTCCGGGTGAGGTGATTGCCGCCACGTTCCCGGGCGGCACCATCACCGGCTGCCCGAAAGTGCGCTGCATGGAGATCATTGCCGAGCTGGAACAGACCGCACGCGGGGCCTATACCGGCGCCTTCGGTTGGCTGAACCGCGATGGCGACATGGACCTGAACATCCTTATCCGCACCGCCGAAGTGCAGGGCGGGGTGGCGGCATTCCGCACCGGCGCCGGCATCGTGGTGGATTCGGACCCGGACAAGGAACTGGACGAAACCCGGGCCAAGGCCCGCGGCCTGTTGCGGGCGCTGGAGCCGCAACAATGAACGCTGCGCTTGGTCGATACGATGGCTGGCGCGGTATCCTGCGCACCTGTTTGATCTGAACGGGGTGACCATGGCGGGTGCCAAGCGTGGATGTCTGGTGGTGCTGGCGATCTTTGTATTGCTGGTGGCATTGGCGGGCGCGGGTGCCGCTCTGCTGTGGCAGCGGCAGGGCAGCTTTGCCGCCACGCCGGTCACGCCCAGCCAAGCCAGCGTCACCGTCGCCTCGGGCGACTCCTTCAACACGGTGCTGGGCAAGCTGCGTGCGGCCGGCATCGATGAGGGCGAGGATCTGCAATGGCAGCTGCTGGCGCGCCAGCTGGACGCCGCCGGCAAGCTCAAGGTGGGTGAGTACGCGCTGGAACCGGCGCCGGCACCGCGCGAGTTGCTGCGCAACATGCGCCAGGGCAAGGTGCTGCAATACCGCGTGACCATCGTCGAAGGCTGGAACATCCGCCAACTGCGCGCCGCGCTCAATCGCGCACAGCCGCTGCAGCACCGGACGGTCGATATGAGTGATGCCGAGCTGATGGCCGCACTGGGCTTTGCCGAGCAGCACCCGGAAGGGCGGTTCCTGCCGGAAACCTATATCTACCAGCGTGGCGACAACGACCTGGACGTGCTCAAGCGCGCCCACGCCGCGATGGAAAAAGAACTGGCGGCGGCCTGGGCGTCGCGCGCGGATGATCTGCCGCTGAAGTCGCCGTATGAGCTGTTGATCCTGGCCTCGATCCTCGAAAAGGAAACCGGCCTGGCCAGCGAACGCCCGCAGATTGCCGGGGTGTTCATGCGCCGCCTGAAAATGGGCATGCGCCTGCAGACCGACCCTACCGTGATCTACGGCATCGGCAGTGCTTATGACGGCAACATCCGCCGCAGCCACCTCACCACCGACACGCCGTACAACACATACACGCGCGCGGGCCTGACCCCGACGCCCATCGCCATGCCTGGCCGCGATGCATTGCAGGCCGCTGCACATCCGGCGGCGGGCGATGCGCTGTATTTCGTCGCGGTGGGCGATGGCAGTGGTGCACATGAATTTTCCGCCACGCTGTCCGAACACAACGCGGCCGTCGCACGTTACCTGCAGCGGCTGCGTGCAAAGCGAAACGAGGTGGCACCGGAATGATTGGCGTGAGCGATGAAGCGCGCAGGGTATCGGCATGAGTGAGGTGCTTGCGCCCTGGCAGCAGCGCGCCTACGACCAGGCCGTGGCCGCATTGGATGCGGGCCGGCTGGGGCACGGCCTGCTGATGTGCGGGCCTGCCGGCATGGGCAAGCGTGCAGTAGCACTGAAGCTGGCCGCGCATGTGCTCAACCACGGGGTGGATGCGGCGGGGCGGCAGCGCAACGCGCAGCTGATCGCCGCAGGCACCCATCCCGACCTGCAGCTGACGTCCTTCATTCCCAACAAGACCGGCGACAAGCTGCGTACCGAGATCGTCATCGAGCAGGTGCGCGAGATATCGCAAAAGCTGGCGCTCACCCCGCAGTACGGGGTGGCGCAGGTGGTGATTGTCGATCCGGCCGATGCCATCAACCGCGCCGCCTGCAACGCGCTGCTCAAGACCCTGGAAGAGCCATCGCCCGGCCGTTACCTGTGGCTGCTCAGTGCCGACCCGGCGCGGCTGCCGCAGACCATCCGCAGCCGCTGCCAGCGCCTGGAATTCCGCCTGCCGCCACGCGAGGAAGCGCTGGCCTGGCTACAGGCGCGCGGCTATACCGAAGGCGTGGCACGCGAGGCGCTGGACGCCACGCGCGGCCACCCGGCGCTGGCCGACAACTGGCTGCAGGGCGAGGGCATGGCGCTGCGGCGGCAGGTGGCCAGCGAGCTGGAGCAACTGCTCACCGGCAAGCTGGGCAGCGTCGAGCTGGCGCAGCGCTGGACCGGCGACGAACATACCGACCTGCGGCTGCGCCATGCCGCCGATCTGGCGCTGAAGAAAGCCGCGGACGGCTTGACCGATCCGGCGCGATTGAACAAGCTGGCCGCCTGGTTTGACGCCGCCAACCGTACCCGCGACCTGCTGCGCACCACCGTGCGCGCCGACCTTGCCGTGGTGGAGTTGTTGCTTGCCTGGGGCGCGGCCAATCCAGGGCAATCCAAGGGGACTATTCGATGAGTGCGATGAACGCCCGCCAAGGCATCCTGTCACTGGCGGTCAAGGACAAGGCTGCGCTGTTCAGTGCCTACATGCCGTTCGTGAAGAACGGTGGCGTTTTCGTGCCCACGCCCAAGCGTTACTTCCTCGGCGACGAGGTGTTCCTGCTGCTGACCTTGCCCGACTCCAGCGAGCGCCTGCCGGTGGCCGGCAAAGTGGTCTGGGTGACGCCGCTGGGCGCGCAGGGCAACCGCCAGGCGGGCATCGGCGTGCAGCTGGCTGACGGCGCCGATGGCGAGGCGGTGCGCAACAAGATCGAGACCCTGCTGGCCGGCACCGCAGGCTCGGACAAGCCCACCCAGACGATGTGAAGATTTTTGTGAAAATGCGTTGACGTGCTCGCTCAGGCCCCTATAATGAGCGGCTCGCAACACGGGCGGTTAGCTCAGCGGTAGAGCATTGCCTTCACACGGCAAGGGTCACAGGTTCGATCCCTGTACCGCCCACCATCAAAATTTGAGTGTTGTAGACAAAGCCGGCGAAAGCCGGTTTTTTCGTAGGCGTACTGCAAGTGCGCGCGGTCTGGCAAGTGGGTGGAGCATTCCCCGCTGCGAGATACAGTCGGGTGAGTCACTTGGCTATGTGCTGGTATACGTCGGCCAAACGGGTTGCGCAGCTGCACCACTGGGGCCAATGGGTACTCTTGGGCTTTGAAGTAACAGCCGCTACCGGGAGAAGGTGGGCGTTTTCACCTTCTTGACCAAACCGAGCCGCAAAAAAGGCGGTCGTGAGAGATACTAATTCAGCGCCTTTTCCCGAGCGGCAATCCGTTCCACCAACGTGTCGATCGCTGCTTCCATGGCGTGCGCCGTTTGGTCGCCGCTTTGGTTGGTGATCACGAAAATGCCCAGGTCGTACTTCGGCAGAATGTAGATGTAGCACTGCGAGCGAGGAACACCGCCATGATGGGCATAGTACGTGCCCTTCAAGCGGTCGCCCGCGATGATGTTCCAGAAATAGCCGATGCTGAACTCGGAGTCGAATTCGACAAGCGAGCGGTGCGATTCCTGGGCCACGGAATTGTCGGCCAACTGGAATTCGAGGTATTTCACCATTTCCCGGACGGTCGCCTTCACGTTACCGGATGCGCCCCAGGGCAACTGCGGCATCGGTGTGGTCGGTACCGGGTTGTTGCTGTGATAGCCGATCGCAAGCTGAGACGCCTCGGCCTCGCTCAGCTTGATTTTCAAGTCTGCCATCGCCGCGGAATCGCGGAAGAATCCACGTAGCAACGACTCGTAGTCGCTCTTGTAGACAGTTTCCAGTATGTGCGCCACCAGCTCGGTTCCGGTGCTGGAGTAGGCGTAGTCTTTTCCGGGTGCCTGATGAATCTCGACAGTGTGCAGGTCCTTGAAGAAATCAGCCTTGCCGTAGCTCGCATAGATGCCGTTGAGCTCGCCAGGAGTACGTTGATCGGTGAAGTTGGCGAGCACCGTGTTCGCGCGTTCGGGCAGCATGTTCGGTAGACCACTCGTGTGCGACAGCAGGTGCCGGATGCGAATGGGGTCGCCCTTGTACTGCAGGTTCGGGTAGTCCTCCCGCAGGTACATCCGAACATCGTCGTCCAGACTCAGTCTGCGCTCCAACACGGCGTTGGCCATCAGGGTTCCCGCCAGGGTCTTGCTCAGCGAACCGATTTCGTAGCGGGTCGCATCGGTCGGAATCCCCGGCCTGCCCGCTTCCATGTTGCCGCGGTGGCGAATGAATTTCTGGCCCCGATACACGACTGCGATCGAGGTGGAATGCAGCAATGGCTGTTCGATCAGCGTTGCGGCGACTTCATCAATGTCCGCTCCCAGATCCTTCGTCGGCTCATGATTGCTCTTACAGCCCGCGGACAAGAGCGCGGTGGACAATACGAAGAATTTGAACCACCGCCTGTTTCGAACAATCCTCGAAATCGCTTGCATGCGCCAGTGCTTGAAGGGCCGTGGAAGTAACTGCATAGACTAGCCGATCGCAGCGGCTGAAGCCGGTTCTCGCAGAGGCCGCCCCGGGAAAACAGGGGTCAGAGTCGGGTTCTGATCCGCTGTTGAGCGAGGGCTTGTAGAAATTCGGAACCTTCGTCAGAAGGGGGCGAGGAAGTCCCGACGCTGAGATCCAGCGCTTTCCCGCCACCTACCTGAACGCCGGCCCTGTGCCGGTTTTTTTGTTGCTGCTTCACTCCGTTTTCCGTGCCGGGCAGGCTATCTTTGCCGCGGGCCGCTGGCGGCCCATTCATTTCGGGCGGCACCGGGGCCAAAAGTGCGCTGGGCCGTGGGGTCTTTTGGGAGAGTGAAGTGGTGAATGAAGGGAAACGACGCCTGACCAGTGTGGTGCGTGGCGTCGGTCGTGTCCTGTTGGCGTTGCTGTGCCTGTGCCTTGGCATCTGGGGCGGCTTTGCGTTGTGGTTCCAGTTTCCGGGTGGGCTGGCGGCCAAGGTGGCGGCAGTTCTGGTGTGGTGCGTGCCCAGCATCTGGGCGGTCCGCGCCGGCTTTGGGCCGGTGCGGCGCTGGCACTCCTTGGCGGTGTTCGGTGTGCTGTTCGTGGTGATGTTGATCTGGTGGGCCACCATCAAGCCCCAGCAGGATCGCGCGTGGGCCGACGATGTGGCCCAGCCGCTCAGTGCCCATATTGAAGGCGACCGGCTGGTGATCGACAACGTGCGTGATTTCCGTTGGCGCACCGAGGACGACTACGACGTGCGCTGGCAGCGGCGTGAATACGATCTGTCGCAGGTGCAGTCGGTGGACATGATCCTGTCCTACTGGATGGGGCCGGCCATCGCGCACACGCTGGTGTCGTTTGGCTTTGCCGACGGTCAGCAGTTGGTGTTCTCGCTGGAGATCCGCAAGGAGAAGGAGGAATCCTTCTCCGCGCTGGGCGGTTTCTTCCGCAAGTTCGAGTCGGTGCTGGTGGCATCCGATGAACGCGACATTGTGCGTGTGCGCAGCAATGCGCGTGGCGAAGACGTTTACCTGTATCGCCTGCATGGCTTGAGCCAGGACAAGATGCGCCAGTTGCTGCATGTCTATGTGGACGCGGCGCAGCAACTGGAGCGCGAACCGCGCTTCTACAACACGCTGACCAGCAACTGCACCACGGTGGTGTTTGAGCTGATGCGTGGCATCGTCCCCGGGCTGCCCATGGACTACCGCCTGCTGCTGTCGGGCTACCTTGCCGAATACGTCGATGACATCGGTGGGCTGACGCCGGGCGTGGCGTATGCACAGCTGCACCAGTTGGGCTATATCAACCCGCGTGCGCTGCGTGCGGGGGATGACGCCGATTTCTCTGATCAGATACGCGTTGGCGTGCCTGGCATTGCCGTGAAAGGAAGCGCTCCATGAGTTTCAACTTGGTCGGGATGCGTCGGCTGTTGCCGGTAATCGCCGTGCTGGCGCTGCTGCTGTCCAGCGGCTGCGCCATGGTGAAGATGAAACAGGTCACCACCACCGACCATGTGATGCTCAAGCGTGGCGACATTCTCAACAGTGGCAAGTTGAGTGCGCTGTCGCAGGAATCCTTGGCGGTCATTGGTCTGACCGCTTCGGCATGCAGCAAGGATCTGCCGGCCTGCCGCAACACCGTGGCAACGGTGGAGGGCCTGCAGAGCGAGCAGCGGCTCTCCACGCTGGCCGAGTTGTGGATGGAAGAAGCCTTGGCGCTCACGCCCAAGGCCAAGCTGGGGCAGGCGGCCGAGTTGCCTGCACCGGCGCTGGATGCGTGGCTGGAAACCGCCCGGTATTCGTATGCCTACCTGTTCTTCAGCGGCCGCACGCCGGCACAGCGTGCGTTGGAAGACCGGCTGACGCAGGTGCGTGATTACTACAACTTTGCCGCCGAGCAGACCGCGTCGGTGGTGTTCCAGCGGACGCGTGCGCTGGCGATGGAAGGCCAGGATTTCTCACTGCCGATGCAGGTGGACCGCTGGACCATCAGCACCAACTTTGATCAGCTGCCGCTGACCAGCATTCCCAAGCAACTGGTGTCGGCGTCAACGGTGAGCTTTGCCGGGTTGCGCAGCTCGTACCGGCGCGATGGTTTTGGCGCCGAGCTGGTGGTGGTGATGGAGAAGGCGGCACTGACCGCGCCGGTGGAAGGGAGCGACAAGGTCGCCGAACTGCCGCTGTTCAGTGAGATGCCGGCGGTCAATGCCACCGCGCTGCTGCACTTCAGCGGGGACACGTTGGAGGAAGTGCTGGCGACACGCGAAATCCGCCTGGAGTCCTATTCCCCGGACAAGACGACCAGCGTGATGCTGCGTGGACAGGAGGTGCCGCTTGCGGGCAACTTCACCGCGGCCTATGGCGTGTGGCTGGCGCAGTCGGGCTTTGCCGGTGAATCGTTGCGTACCCTGTTTGGCCGTGGCGAAGGCATCCGCGAGCCGCATATCTACCTGATGCAACCGTATGACCCGGACCGCCGCATCATTTTCATGTTGCACGGCTTGGCCAGCAGCCCAGAAGCATGGGTGAACCTGGCCAACGAGATCATGGGCGACCCGGAAATGCGCGCGCACTACCAGGTGTGGTCCGTGTATTACCCGACCAACGCACCGATTGCCTTGAACCGCTACACGGTCAGCCATGCCTTCAATGGCACGTTGAAACATTTCGACCCGACGGGCACGGCGCGCGCAACGCACGACATGGTGTTCATCGGCCACAGCATGGGCGGCGTGATTGCGCGGCTGATGTTGAGCAATTCCGGCGAAGTGCTGTGGGACGATACGTTGACCCGTTTCAATCTACAGGGCGAGCGTTTGAAGCGGGTGGAGACCAAACTCGGGCCGCTGCTGCATTTCACTCCGCAGCCGAACGTGGAGCGCGCCATTTTCATCGCCTCGCCACACAAGGGCACCGATGCGGCGGGCAACCGGCTGGGGCGCATGATCGGCAAGCTGGTGCGTTTGCCGCTGACCATCCTGGGCAAGTTTGGTGATGTGTTCCTGGCCCTGCAAAACCCGGATGAAGCCGGCGACAAGCCCAAGGAGCCGCGCATCAGCACCAGCATCGACAACCTGAAAGCCAGCGATCCGTTCATCGAGAAATCGGCGACCCTGCCGCTGGCGCCGGGCTTGAAGTACCACTCCATCATTGCCAACCGCAAGGCCGAGGTGCCGACGGCGGACTCGGACGATGGGCTGGTGCCGTACTGGAGTGCGCACTTGGACGGCGCGTTGTCGGAGAAGGTGGTTATCTCCGGGCACAGCGTGCAGGAGACGCCGGAAGCGGTGCTGGAGGTTCGCCGCATCCTGCGCCAGGACCTGCACGAAGTGGATGGCGTGGAAAGCACGCACTGATCTGCGGCACTGCCGACGCAATACACGAAGGCCACCTTGCGGTGGCCTTCGTCGTTTCAGAGTGCGGCTTCGATGGCCGGCATTGCCAGGCGCGACCGGGTGAGCGCCATGCCCAGGTTGGCGGTGCGGCGGCACACGAACACCATCACGTAGTCCGGGTAGAGCTTGCCGCGCATGAAGATGTGGATCAGGTTCTCGCTGTTGACGATGATTTCCTGGAAGTAATGCGCGCCTTCCTGCTCCTGCAGGCCGCGTGCGCGACGGAACATCTGCTCGATGCTGCGAATGTTGGGCCCCTGGTACAGGTCGGCGGTGGCCGCGGCAACCAGGTCCAGTACTTCGCGCGGATGCGAATCCACGGTACGGACCGACAACAGCATGCCGGAGCTGATGTCGACATAGCCGGCGGCCACGCATTCGGGAACGGAGGCGACGGATTGCTGCAAGGTGCTGTCAAGAGACATGGAGGTTCCTTGGGGGGAGGAAAAAAATGCCGCGCCCGCAACGCAGGCACGGTGCAATGAAACAGGGGTATCAGCAGGCGCGGATCAGCAGGTTTTCTTCCAGCGCATGCAGCAGGTCTTCCTGCTCCTGCGACTGGACGAAACCGGGATCGATGGTGCGCAACCGGCGCAGGGCTTCGTTGGCGTTCAGGCCTTCGCGGATCAACCAGGCGGCCAGCACCATGCCGGTGCGGCCCAGGCCGGCCAGGCAATGCACCGCAACCACATCACCCTCGCGCAGCATCACGTCGATCTTGGCCAGCAGCAGCTTGGCCCACAGCAGCGGCGGGGCGCCGCGGTCGGGAATGCCCATGTGGTAGCCGCGCAGGCCATGGCGGGCCAACAGCTCGGCCGACATGGCGGTTTCGGTCAGGTTGACCAGCACGGTCACGCCCATGCCACGCAGCAGGGCCAGGTCATGGTCGGGGGCGTAGACGACGCCGGGCAGCGGGCAACCGGCCAGCTTGCCGGGCTGCAACCAGTGAAAACCGTTGGGGCCGCGCCGCGCGGATGTCGCCGCGAGCGCAACCTGCGGTGCGGGCGGCAGGGGCGATGCAGGCGACACAAGCGGCGCCGCCTGCGTGACCGGAGTGTTGGCTACAGGCGTGGGCATGGCGACGTTGTCGGCCAGTTCTTCGGCGCGTGCGTCGGGCGCGGGCACATGGCAACTGCCGGTGCGCAGGAACTGCGCCAACACCGGGTGCTGCATGTCATTGGCGAAGAACGCATCGGCCGGCGCGTCCACCTGGATATAGCCGCCCGCCAACAGGACGGCGCGTGACGCAATGCGCCGCGCCTGGCCCTGATGGTGCAGCGTGACCAGGCAGGCATGGGTTTTACCCAGGCGTTCAAGCAGGCCCAGTACCGCCTCGGCGTCGCTGGGGTCCAGTTCGCTGGTGGGTTCGTCAATCAGCAAAAGAGGGCTGCCGCTGAAAGCGGCACGGACGATAGCCAGCTGCCGTGCCAGGCCGCGCGGCAGGTCGATCACCCGCTGCTGCAACTGGGCCAGCAGGGCATCAGCGCCAAGTGCGTGCAGGCGTGCGCTGATTTCCTCGCGCAGTTCCTGTGGGGTGCTGCTCTGCTGCTGGCGCAAGGCGGCGCTCAGGTTTTCCAGCACGCTGAAACCCAGTTCGCGTGGTTGCTGGTGTACCAGCGCCGGCGGTTGCGTGGCCGCATGCAGGGGCTGTCCCTGGAAAATAATCTCGCCCCAGCGTTCGCCATGCGCGTTGTGCTGGCCGGACAGCGCATGCAGCAACGAGGATTTGCCGGTGCCGCCCGGGCCCATCAGGACAACAATGCCGGGGCCATCAAGGCTGAGGTCAATGGCTGCCAGGATGGTGTGCCGGCCACGGCGCATGCCCCAGTTTTCGATCTTCAGCAGCGGAGCATCAGGGGAACGCAGGGACAGGGGCGGCATGATTCGGGAGCGGCGGCTGCGGAATGCAGGGGCCTGAAGTCTGATTGGCAAGCAGGGCTGACAATTTTATCCGGTATCGACGTGCAGTCGGACATTTGTTGTCCTGCAAAATCCTCGTTGCCAGCAAAGCGAGACGCCCATCGTGTTTTCCGTGGGCAGGAACAGTGAATCGCCCGCCGCGCGGGTGCGGTTTGCAGCAGGGCGAGGCCGCCAGGGTCAGGCGCGGATGCGGCGCGTGACAAGGCAGCCCAGCAAGGCCAGCAACAAGGCAATGGTGAAATTGACCAGATAGCCGGCCAGCACCGAGCGCTCAAGCAGGGCCGCAAACAACGACCCGCCCACGGCCAGTGTCGCTGCCACGGCGATGGCTTCACTCAGCTGCAGTGCCGAGCTGTTGGCGCCCTGGCGTTCGGGCGGGGACAGCGACAGCGTGAGAACCGACAGACTCGGGTAGGTCAGGCCCATGCCCAGGCCGGTGATGGTCCAGCCCAGCAGCACCAGCCACATCGGCACTGCAGCGACCACCAGCGTGGTCAGCGCCACGCCACTGGCGATCATGGCCGTACCGATCTGCAGGATGCGCTGGCGGCTGACGCCCAGGCGCTGGTGGCCCTGGAACCCGGAGCCGGCGGCCCAGCCCAGCGCCCCCAGGCTCAGGATGATGCCCGCCATCAGCGGCGACAGCCCACGCTCGCGCGACAGCAGCAAGGGCAGGAAAGCTTCACAACCGAAGAAGGCCGCGCCGATCATGCCGCGCAGTGCAATCACGCTGGGCAGGCCGCGTTGCAGGCGCAGGGTGCCGGCAGGCAGCAGCTTCCAACTGCACAGGATGAGCAGCGCCATTGCCGGCAGCAACAGCGCCAAGGCCTTGATGTCGTGGTACTGGCCGCCGATGTACAGCAACAGCGCGCCACTGGCCGCACCTATCGCCCACGGGACCGGCGAGGCATCCACGGTGGTGGCCGATTCACTGGGCGCGGCTTTGGCCGGGGCGATGCGGGCCAGTGCCGGGCGCAGCATCAATGCGGCCGGGACCGCCAGAACCGGAACGCCGAGGAACACCCAGCGCCAGCCGACGTGTTGCACGATCAACCCGCTCAGTGCGGGCCCGATCAGCGACGGCACCACCCAGCCGGCGGAAAAGGCGGCAAACACCTTGGGCCGCAGTGCATCGGGAAACACCCGCGCGGCCATGACGTACAGCGCCACGATCAGCGCGCCTGCGCCCAGGCCCTGCAGCAACCGGCCGATGACCAGCATCGGCATGTTGATGGCCAAGCCAGCGACCAGCAGGCCAACCAGAAAACAGCCCAGCCCACTCCACAGCGGCCCGGCCGGGCCGCTGCGGTCGCTCCAGCGGCCGGACAACGGCATGCCGATCACGCTGGTGGCCAAGGTGCCGCCAAACGCCAGGGCGTACAGCTTCAGCCCGTCCAGTTCGCGAGCGACAGTGGGCATTGCGGTGGCAACGGCCAGCGCCTCGAAGGCGAACAAAGCGACCAGCGCCACCATGCCCAGGGTTGTGGCGCGGTAATGCGGGGAAAGGATGGAGACGGCGCTGGGGTCGATCGGGGCCGCCGTCGTGGGGGACGAGGCCGTGGGGTGGGACGACATGGGAATTCCAGTACAGGCAGGGTGCCGGCGGCTGTGGGCCCGGCAGGGCGAGGTAGCATGCAACCTCAACAAAGGTTGAGGTCAAGTGGATGGTCGCACGTGAACTGACGGTGGGGGAGGTGGCGCAGCGTAGCGGCCACAGCATATCGGCGTTGCATTTCTATGAGCGCAAAGGCTTGATCCACAGCCTGCGCACGCCCGGCAACCAACGCCGCTATCACCGCCAGGTGCTGCGACGGCTGGCGGCCATCCGCATCGCGCAGCGCGTGGGTATTCCGCTGGAAGCCGTGGCCACGGCGTTTTCCACGCTGCCCGATACGCGCACGCCGACCCGTGCGGACTGGGCACGGTTGTCGGCCTCATGGCGCGATGATCTTGAACAGCGGATCACGCAGCTGCAGCAGTTGAAAGAGCAATTCACCGATTGCATCGGCTGCGGTTGTTTGTCGCTGCGGCGCTGCCGCCTGAGCAACCCGGACGATACCCTGGGCCTGCGCGGCGACGGGCCGCAACGCTGGGGCAACACGGGCAGCAGGTAACGCGCTGGCGTGTTCGAGGTGCCTGTTGATCAGAAGCCGCGCTCGAACCGCAGCGTGCCGGTGTCGCCGCCCGCCGCCACCTGCACGGCAAGCCGCAGCGTGTCGTGATCGCTGATCTGCACGCTGCCGACATGGTCGGTATAGGCGCCGGTTTTCACCGTGCGCAGCACGATCTGCTGCTGGCGACCGGACAGGTCCGTTGCCGTGGCAGTGACCGTGCCATCCACCGGCAGTTCTTCGGTGCCGCCGCGCTGGCGCAGGGCGACCACCAGCAAGGCCTGGTCCGCACGGCGCTGCACGCCGTAACTGCGCGCGACACTGTCATTCATCGCCAGCGTCGGCAGCAGGTTGTAGTACACCCGCAAGGTGCCGAAATCGGCCTGGCTGGCATGGCCCTGTGACGGCGTGGCCATGCGTGGCGCCTGCTGGCCGGAGCAGGCGCCCAGGGACATCACGATGACGGACAGCAACAGCGGTGCGGCACGGTGCATGGTGATCTCCCGGTCAGTCGTTGGCGGCGGACAGTTCCTTGCCACGGCGAGCGGCGGCGTCAATGGCCTTGGCAGTCAGGGCTTCAAAGCCACCGGCCTGGAAGGTTTCGATTGCGGCCTGGGTGGTGCCGCCTGGCGAGGTGACACGGCGGCGCAGCTCGGCCGGGGCTTCGCCGGCTTCGGTGAGCATGCGCGCGGCACCGAGCACGGTATCCAGTACCAGGGTGCGTGCGGCGTCGGCCGGCAGGCCTTGTTCCAGCGCGGCGGCCTCCATCGCTTCGGCCAGCAGGAAGACATAGGCCGGGCCGCTGCCGGAAACAGCGGTCACCGCATCCATGCGGGCTTCCTCGGCAATCCACACCGTGCGCCCGGCGCTGGACAGCACCTGCTCGGCCTGCGCGCGCTGCGTGGCCGAAACCTCTGCATTGGCAAACAGGCCGGTGACGCCGGCGCCGAGCAGCGCCGGCGTATTGGGCATGGCGCGGACGATGCTCTGCCCACCGCCCAGCCAGCGATCCAGCTGCGTGGCGGTGATGCCGGCGGCGATGGACACCACCACCGGCCGCTGTTGCGTGGCGATGCCGGCCAGCGACGCGCAGACCTCGCGCATCACCTGCGGCTTGACCGCCATCAGCCACAGCCCGGCGTTGCCAACTGCATCCAGGGCCGCAGCATGGGTCTGCACACCGAAGTCCTGCGCCAGCGCCTCACGCAGTGCGGGCACCGGCTCGGCGACATGGATGCGGGAGGCCGGCATGCCGCGCCGGACCAGGCCGGCGATCAGGCTGCGGGCCATGTTGCCGCCACCAATGAAGGCGATATCGGTATCGGGAAGCACGGCGGGGGCGGAGTCAGTCATGGAAGGAGCCTCAACAAGATAAGGAGTGGAGCGTTGGCCAGATGCGCCGGCGCCGGCATGCTGCCGGATCGGGCCGGCGGCAGGGCGCTGCACATGCACATGCCCATGGACAGCGTATCGGCCCGGCGGGCCGCGGTCAGCCCGGTGAAGAATCCGTGCATGCGGCTCAGGGCCGGCAGGGGGTTCGCCGCCCCGGGAAGGCGGCCGGCAGTGGTGGCCGTCTGGTGTTTGGGCGTGGCCAGTGGCATCGTCTGCAACGGCGGAAACCTCGGTGGGGGCTGCGCATGACGTCGCCTGGGGCGCCGGCCAGGTGGGGCTGGAGGCGGGCGGGAAACGTGCGCAGGTTCTTACGCGGGAGGGCTATACTGCCCTGTAGGGGAAATACCTTCCAGATACTCGCAACGCAGGGGACATAGCGGCGTATGGATATCGCTGAACTTTTGGCGTTCTCGGTCAAGAACAAGGCCTCGGACCTCCATCTCTCGGCCGGCTTGCCGCCGATGATCCGCGTGGACGGTGACGTCCGCCGCATCAACATTCCGGCACTGGACCACAAACAGGTGCACGCGCTTGTGTACGACATCATGTCGGACAAGCAGCGTCGCGATTACGAAGAGTTCCTCGAGGTCGATTTCTCGTTCGAGATTCCCTCGCTGGCGCGCTTCCGTGTCAACGCCTTCAACCAGAACCGCGGCGCCGGTGCGGTGTTCCGTACCATTCCCTCCGAAGTGCTGACGCTGGAAGACCTGGGCTGCCCGCCGATCTTCCGCCAGCTGATCGAGCAGCCGCAGGGTTTGATTTTGGTGACCGGCCCGACCGGCTCGGGCAAGTCGACCACGCTGGCAGCGATGATCGACCACATCAACAAGAACGAATACGGCCATATCCTCACCGTCGAGGATCCGATCGAATTCGTGCACACCTCGCAGAAGTGCCTGATCAACCAGCGCGAAGTACACCGCGACACGCACGGCTTCAACGAGGCCTTGCGCTCGGCGCTGCGTGAAGACCCGGACATCATCCTGGTCGGCGAATTGCGTGACCTGGAAACCATCCGCCTGGCACTGACCGCCGCAGAAACCGGCCACCTGGTGTTCGGCACGCTGCACACCAGCTCGGCGGCCAAGACCATCGACCGAATCATCGACGTGTTCCCGGCCGGCGAAAAGCCGATGGTGCGCTCGATGCTGTCCGAGTCGCTGCGTGCGGTGATCTCGCAGGCGCTGCTGAAGAAAGTGGGCGGTGGCCGTATCGCCTCGCACGAAATCATGGTGGCCACCCCGGCCATCCGTAACCTGATCCGCGAGGACAAGGTGGCGCAGATGTATTCGTCGATCCAGACCGGCCAGGCCGTGGGCATGCAGACCCTGGACCAGAACCTGCAGGACTTGGTCAAGCGCAGCCTGATCACGCGCAACCAGGCCAAGGAATACGCCAAGGACAAGCGGCTGTTCGAATAAATCCGGATTTTGAGATTCGGGATTCGGGATTCGCTAAAGCCGGGATTCACGGAGTGGGGTGGGGTATATCCCCAATCCCCAATCCCCAATCCCGGCTCCCCATCGGGAGCCAGACATGAGCAGCATCGACTTCACCTCCTTCCTCAAGCTGATGGCGCACCAGAAGGCGTCGGACCTTTTCATCACTGCCGGCATGGCGCCGTCGATGAAGGTCAACGGCAAGATTTCGCCGATCACGCAGACGCCTTTGACGCCGCAACAGTCGCGCGACATGGTGCTCAACGTGATGACGCCGGCGCAGCGCGAGGAGTTTGAAAAAACCCACGAGTGCAATTTCGCCATCGGCCTGTCCGGCGTTGGCCGCTTCCGCGTGAGCTGTTTCTACCAGCGCAACCAGGTGGGCATGGTGTTGCGTCGCATCGAGACGCGCATCCCCACGGTGGAAGAGCTGAGCTTGCCGCCGGTGATCAAGACGCTGGCCATGACCAAGCGCGGCATCATCCTGTTTGTCGGCGCCACCGGCACCGGCAAGTCGACCTCGCTGGCGGCGATGATCGGCTACCGCAACCAGAACTCGACCGGCCACATCATCACCATCGAAGACCCGATCGAATTCGTGCACCGGCACGAGGGCTGCATCATCACCCAGCGCGAAGTCGGCATCGACACCGACAGCTGGGAAGCGGCGCTGAAGAACACGCTGCGACAGGCGCCGGACGTGATCATGATCGGTGAAATCCGCACCCGCGAAGGCATGGATCACGCCATTGCCTTCGCCGAAACCGGCCACCTGGTGCTGGCCACCCTGCACGCCAACAACGCCAACCAGGCGATGGACCGCATCATCAACTTCTTCCCGGAAGATCGCCGCGGGCAGCTGTTGATGGATCTTTCGCTGAACCTCAAGGGTGTGGTGGCGCAGCAGCTGGTGCCGTCACCGGACGGCAAGAGCCGCCGCGCGGCGATGGAGATCATGCTGGGCACGCCGTTGATCCAGGACTACATCCGCGAAGGCGAGATCCACAAACTCAAGGAGGTCATGAAGGACTCCGTGCAGCTGGGGATGAAGACCTTCGACCAGAGCCTGTTCGAGCTGTACCAGGCCGGCGAGATCAGCTACGACGACGCACTGCGTTATGCCGACTCGCAGAACGAGGTGCGCCTGCGCATCAAGCTGGCACAGGGCGGCGACGCCAAGACCCTGTCGCAGGGCCTGGATGGCGTGGAGATTGCCGAGGTTCGCTGAGTCAGCGAATCGGATGATGGAACAGGAACCGGCCTGCGGATGTGGGCCGGTTTTTTTGTGGCTTTTTTGGGGGCTGGGAAAGAGCTGAAGTGCTGGGTGGTTCACGGGCGGTGTTGCGGATGGGCGCATGAGCTCAAGCACTTAAGCGTCAACGAGCAAACTGCACCCCTCCCCAACCCTCCCCTTCGCTGCGCGAAAGGGAGGCGGCGCATCTCTTGCTGGTCGGTGATCTCTTGCGATCGGTCAGACACGTAGCGAAAGCCGTTCTTGCCCCCTCCCTTTCGCGCAGCGAAGGGGAGGGCGGGGGAGGGGTGCTTTCAGCTTTCAGCTCTCAGCCTCAGCCTCCCTCAACCCAAGCGCCCAACCCCTCACCCCTTCATCCACGCCGGCCCCAGTTTCACCAGCCGTGCATGCACCGGGCAGCTCTCCTGGTGCGCACCCGGCAGGTAGCCCAGGCTCATCAGGAATTCGCCGGTGATCTCGCCGCCGGTGAAGCGGAAGGTCTTCTTGAACAGCTTCACCCATTCGGGCTTGCTCAGCGGGTGCTGGGCATCCAGCCATGCGACGAAGCTGCCATGTGATGCACGCAACCGCTGGATCACCTGCGCGTTGTGAATGGCGGCCAGCACCTTGAGCCGGTTGCGGATGATGGCCGCATCGGCCATCAGGCGGGCGATGTCGGCCTCGCCATAGGCGGCCACTGCGTCCACGTCGAAGCCGCTGTAAGCATTACGGAAACCTTCGCGCTTGCGCAGGATGGTCTCCCAGCTGAGCCCGGCCTGGTTGATCTCCAGCAGCAGCCGCTCGAACAATTCGCGCTCGTCGCGTTGCGGGAAGCCGTATTCGTTGGCGTGATAGTCGGCATGGACCGGGTGGCCAGGGGCGATATCGCAGTAGCTGGGCATGGGCGGAGGTCGGCAGTCGGGCGAGCGTGGATTATCGCCGTCCACGACCCGGCGGCGGGTAAACGCTAGAATGTGCGCATGTCTGCACTCTTTGCCAATCACCTGCTGGTCGCCTTGCCGTCGCTGGCCGAGTCCGTGTTCGCGCGCAGCGTGGCGTTGATCTGTCAGCACGACGATGACGGCGCCATGGGCGTGGTCATCAACCAGGCTTCGGAGTACACGCTGGGCGATGTATTCGAGCAGATGGAAATCGCCTGCGACAGCGACGATCTGCGCGCCGTGCCGGTGCTCAATGGTGGCCCGGTGCATACCGGCCGCGGCTTCGTGATCCACGATGATGCCCGCCCCTGGGATTCCAGCCTGGCCGTTGCCGAAGGCCTGTTCCTGACCACCTCGCGCGACATCCTTGAAGCCATGGCCCGCGGCGATGGCCCCAACAATGCGCTGGTCACACTGGGCTGCGCGGGCTGGGGAGCGGGGCAGCTGGAACAGGAGCTGGCCGAGAACAGCTGGTTGACCGTTCCAGCCGATGCCGCACTGCTGTTCGCCACGCCGCTGGACGAGCGTTGGCAACTGGCAGCCGCCCGCATTGGCGTGGATATGTCGCGCCTGGCCGGATACAGCGGTCATGCCTGAGCAGGCCCTGCTTTCCACCGACAGCACCGTGCTGGGCTTTGACGTGGGCTCGCGCCGTATCGGTGTGGCCATCGGCAGCCCGTTTGGCGTCAGTGCCCGTGCCATCGCTGTCATCGACGTGCATGCCAACGGCCCGGATTGGGCGGCGCTGGATCGCCTGCATAAAGAATGGCGGCCGCAGGGCCTGATCGTCGGCGATCCGCTCACCCTGGAAGGCGACGACCAACCCAACCGCAAGCGCGCGCATGCTTTCGCCCGGCAACTGCAGCAGCGCTACAAGGTGCCGGTGCTGCTGGTCGATGAGCGCTCCAGTTCGGTCGAGGCGGCACAGCGTTTTGCCGTGGAGCGCGCCGAAGGCCGCAAACGCCGCCGTGACGCAGCCAATCTCGATGCCGTGGCGGCTGCGGTCATCATCGAGCGGTGGCTGTCCGCACCGCACGACGCCACCCCTATTTCCTGACTCACGAAGAACCCCGCCATGACTGCTTCGCAACTCGATGACCAAGGACGCCTGCGCCACCTGCTGACCCTGGAAGGGTTGCCCCGTGAGACCTTGCTGCAGCTGCTCGACCGCGCCGGTCAGATCCGCGACGCTGCCGTTGGCCGCATCAACAACAAGCGCGCGGTGCTGGCCGGCGCTGCGGTCTGCACGCTGTTCTTCGAGCCGTCCACGCGCACCCGCAGCTCGTTCCAACTGGCCGCGCAACGGCTGGGTGCGGACGTGCTGAACTTCGACGCCTCCACCTCGTCCACCCGCAAGGGCGAGACCGCCTGCGACACGCTGCGCAATCTCGAAGCGATGGGCGTGCGCGGGTTTGTCGTGCGCCATCCCGATGACGGCGCGGTAGCCGCGCTGGCCGCTGCCGCGGGTGAAGGCACGGCGTTGATCAATGCCGGCGACGGCCGCAGCGCGCATCCAACCCAGGGTCTGCTCGACATGCTGACCCTGCGTCAGGCCAAGGGTGGCGATTTCTCCAAGTTGAAGGTGGTGATCGTCGGCGACGTGAAGCATTCACGTGTGGCCCGCACCGACCTGTACGCCATGCGCACGCTGGGCGTGGGCGAGATCCGCATCTGCGGCCCGCAGTCGCTGCTGCCGGACGATGACATCGTCGAGGGCTGCGTGGTGGGCGAGGATTTCGACGCCATGCTCGAAGGTGCCGACGCGCTGATGATGCTGCGTCTGCAGCGTGAGCGCATGGAAGAAGGCTTGGTGCCGTCGCTGGAGCACTATCACGCCCAGTACGGCCTCACCAGCGAACGCCTGAAGCGTGCTGGCAAGGATGCAGCCGTGCTGCACCCGGGCCCGATCAACCGCGGCGTGGAAGTTACTGACGAAGTCGCCGACGGCCCGCAGTCGTGGGTGTTGCGCCAGGTCGCAAACGGCGTGGCCGTGCGCATGGCGGTGCTGGAAACCCTGCTGGGTTGAGCGTTTACCCCTCGCTTTCGCTGCGGGGCTGAGTATCTCCCCCTCCCTTTCTCGAAGCGAAGGGGAGGGCCGGGGAGGGGGGCTTTGAAGCCGGCTGTCGGGATTCCATCCCCGCCTAGGAAGCTGCGAGGCTGCGGCGAATCCCGAATCCCGAATCCCGAATCCCGAATCCCGAATCCCGAATCCCCGCCACTCAGCCCCGCGGTGCCATCGCCAGGATCGCCAGCTGCTGCTGCGCTTCTTCATTGCCGGCATCGGCTGCGGCTTTGACCTGTTCCAGGTTCGGGTGTTGCACGATCAGTACCGGGAATTCGCATTGCGGGCAGCTGTACTCGGTCTGCTCGTCGTGCAGTTCCATTTCCATCTGCCGCGAGTCGCCTTTCCAGTCGCAGGCCGGGCAGGAGTGGAGCTGGTCACGCCAACCGGCTTGGTAGTAATCGTGGACGGTGATGGTCATGGTGGTTGCACGGCAGAGCGGGGGAGCGCGGAGTGTATACGCCGGCCACGCCGGTGTGCCGTGCAGGCTCAGCCTTCGCGCCCGTCCTGACGCGGCAGCAGATAGATGCGGCCAATCCGCGCCACCCACGGCGAGAACGCCAGCAACCAGGCGAGCGCGCTCAGCGCCTGCCACGCACCCGCATCGGGCATGATTTCGGCCACCACCCGCATCACCGCCACGATCTGGATGGCGATGAATGCGAACCAGGCGACCGGCGGCATCTGCAATGGGCGGCCGGAGTGGCCCTGGGTCACGCGGGTGACCATCGCCACCAACAGGCTGCCGAACAGGCCGATGAACAAGGCATGCGCCGGGCCACGGCCGAGGATCATCTGGCCGCCCAACAGCTCGGCCAGGCTCTGCAGCACATACAGCGCCAGGCTCACCGGCAGCCACGCCAGGCCGATGAACAGCACCCGCAGCAGGCCGGGCATCGCGCCGCGCGGCCACCAGCGCCACAGGGCGGCGCAACTGAGCAGCAACAACGGCAGATCGGCCAGCCACAGCCACGCGCTTTGCTGGTTCAGCTCCAGCAGCAGATGCAGCACGACGAATGCCCAGAATGCAGCCAGCCACCACAACGGCCGCCAAGGCGTGTAATTAGCCACGACGTTGCCGGCAAAGAACGGGAACATGCGGTGCGCCACGGTGACGTAGATCGGCAGCAGCAGGCCAAAGCCGCCCAACTTGATGCCGAACATCGCCCAGCGCGGGTCGGCGCCAGCAACAAAGGCGATGAACCCACAAAGGCCGGCATAACCCAGCAGCAACGCCGCCATGCAGGAACGCGCGTGCCAGGTGCGGCCGCGTTCGGCCGACAGCAGGCGCGCCAGTCGCCACAAGCCGATAGTCCAGCCCAGCAGTGACAAGGCCATGCCAATCGGAATGGCGGCGGGCACACCGGCAGCGCCCAGCAACAGCATCAGTTGCCCGCCGATCAAGCCGAGGCCGACCGGCAGGTACTGGCGCCGGGAAAGCTCCGGCAGGCCCATCCAGCGCGGAAACACGGTGAGCAGGAAGCCGAAGATGAAACTCGGCAGCACCAGGTACTGCATGACGAAGGCATGCAGCCAGCCGGCGTAGATGGATGTCCCGGGCATCGCCAGCAAGGGCCAGCGTGCGCTCGACAACCACAGCGCCCACCACGCCATCGCCAGCAACAGATTGCTGGCGCCAATGAAGAACATCAGCCGATGCGGTGCGCGCGCAAGGTTGCCCAGCGCGACAGCGGGGCGGGGAGTGGGTGATTGCATGTGGCGATGATGCGCGCAGCGCCTGCAAGGCGCCTTGACATGTATCAGGCCCCGGCCCGGTTCAGCCGGGCGTGCCCCGGCGAAGGCTCAGTGACGCAAGCCTGGGCAGTGCTGGAATCCCGGCCCCGGCGGGCTGGTCAGTTCAACAACACCAGCGTGGCCAGGCCGAGGAAGGTGAAAAAGCCCATCGAATCGGTGACTGCGGTAAGGAAGATGCCGCTGGCCAGTGCCGGGTCGAAACCCAGCCGCTTCAGCGTCAGCGGCACCAGCACGCCGGCGCTGGCGGCCAGCAGCAGGTTCAGGGTCAGCGCGACGCCGATGACCAGCGACAGCCCCGGTGTGTGGAACCACGCCAGCACGATCAGGCCCAGCACCGTGCCCAGTAACAGGCCGTTGAGCAGGGCCACGCGCAGTTCCTTCCACAGCAGTGTGCGGGCATTGGAAGCGCCGACCTGGCCCAGTGCCAGGCCGCGCACCATCAGCGCCAGCACCTGGGTGCCGGCATTGCCGCCAAGGCCGGCGACAATCGGCATCAGCACCGCCAGCGCCACCAGCTTGTCGATGGTGCCCTCGAAATGCCCGACCACGCTGGAAGCAAGGAACGCGGTGCACAGGTTGACCGACAGCCACATCAGGCGACGGCGCATCGCGCGCCACACCGGGCTGAACAAGTCCTCGTCCTCGTCCAGGCCGGCGGCGCCCAGCGCCTGGTGCTCGGCCTGGCCACGGATGATGTCGACCACGTCATCGATGGTGATGCGGCCGATCAGGATGTTGTTGTCATCCACCACCGGCGCCGACACCCAGTCATGGTCGGAGAATTGGCGGGCCACTTCGTCGGCGCTTTCGCCCACATCGATGGCCGGCTGCTCGTCGTCGATCAGGCGGTTGATCGGCGTGGTGTCTTCGTGGGTGACCAGCGAGGCCAGCGACAGCCGGCCCAGGTATTGATGGCGCCGGCTGACCACGAACAGGTGGTCGGTATGGTCCGGCAGCTCGCCGCGCAGGCGCAGGTAACGCAGCACCACATCGACGTTGACGTCGGCGCGCACGGTGACCACGTCCGGGTTCATCAAACGGCCGGCGGTGTCCTCCGGGTAGGACAGCACCTGCTCCAGCCGCTCGCGGTTCTCGCGGTCCATCGACTTGAGCACTTCGTCGATGACGGTGTCAGGCAGGTCCTCGACCAGATCGGCCAGGTCATCGATGTCCAGGTCTTCGACCGCGGCGATGATTTCGTCCGGGTCCATGTCCGCCAGCAGGCTTTCGCGCACGTCGTCACCGACATGCACCAGCACCTCGCCGTCGTCCTCGGCATCCACCAGCCCCCATACCACCTCGCGCTTGCCCGGCGGCAGCGATTCGAGCAGGTTGCCGATCTCCGCCGGCGAGAGCGTATTGACCAGGCGGCGGACCGGACCCAGCCGGCCGCTGTCGAGCGCGTCGGAAAGCAGACGCAGCTGTCGTGCCGTCTTGTCGTGGCGTACCGCTTCGGCCATGCACAGCTCCCGGGAGTCAAAAGGCCGCTATCCGGGACAGGATGCAGCATCGGCGGTGTTGAGCCCGTCATTATCGCGTGCAATACATGGCAGTTGCACTGGCTTTGCGAAGTAAAAACTTCAGTCGCAGGCGGTGCCGGCGATCCAGCGCTCGATGCCACGGCGGTCGCGCGCGGCCAACAACTGCGGTGTCTGCGCACGCAGGGCGGCCAGATCCACCTCGCGGATGGCGCGGCGGACTTCCAGCAGCGTCGCCGGGTGCAGGCTGAATTCGGTCAGGCCGAGCGCCAGCAACAGCGGTGCCATGCGCGCATCACCGGCGATCTCACCGCATACCGCCACCGGCGTGGAATGCCGCTGTGCGGTTTCGATCACCTGCCACAACAGCCGCAGTACCGCCGGGTGCAGTGGCGAATACAGCTCGGCGACCGCATCGTTGTTGCGGTCGGCCGCCAACAGGTACTGCACCAGGTCATTGGTGCCGATGGAGAGGAAATCCACCTGGTCGATGAAGGTCTCCAGCGCAATGGCTGCGGCGGGCACCTCGATCATCGCGCCGATCGGGATGTTCTCGGCGACTTCATGGCCCTCATTGCGCAGCAATGCCGCCAGTCGCGACAGGCGCCGCCGGACGGCCATGATTTCCTCGCGGCCACTGACCATCGGCACCAGGATGCGCACCGGGCCATAACCGGAGGCACGCAGGATGGCGCGCAATTGAGTGTCGGACACCTTGGGGTGGGCCAGGGACAGGCGCACGCCGCGCAGGCCCAGCGCCGGGTTTTCCTCGCTGCCGACCACCAGCCCGGTACGGTCAGCCTTGTCCGCGCCCAGGTCCAGGGTGCGGATGGTCACCGGCAGGCCGATCATGCCCAGCACGGTGTCGCGGTAGGCGCGGAACTGCTCGTCTTCGTCCGGCAACTGGTTGCGCTGCAGGAACAGGAATTCGGTGCGGTACAGGCCCAGCCCGCGGGCGCCCAGTGCGTGGGCCTGGGCGACGTCGTCCTGCGATTCGGCATTGGCCAGCAGGATGATCTCGGCCCCGTCCACGGTGCGCGTGGGCATGCTGCGCAGGCGGCCGAGCTCGCGCTGTTCGCGGGCCAGTTCACGCTGACGGGTGCGGTACTGGCGCAGGTCGGCGGGGCCCGGCTCGATGACAACCTCACCGCTGGCACCGTCCAGGATCACCACGTCGCCGTCGTTGACCTTGTTCAGCACCGCGTTGGCACCCACCACCAGCGGCATGTGCAGGCTACGCGCGAGGATGGCACTGTGCGAGAGCACGCTGCCGGCGCTGCTGACGATGCCGACCACGCCCTGTGACTGCAGCTGTGCCAGTTCCGAAGGCGCGACGTTTTCGCAGACCAGGATTTCCCCGGCCAGGCCTTTCACACTGCTGGGGCGTTTGTGCAGGAACGACTGGATGCGGCCGATGACATGGTCCAGGTCATCCAGCCGGCTTTTGAGGTAGGCATCTTCCATGCCCTCGAACACCTGCGCCAGGCGGTCGCGCTGGATGCGCAGGGCATAACTGGCGCTGTAACGCTTGCTGCGGATGAGCTCGTCCAGTGCGCTCAACAGCTCCGGGTCGTCCAGCAGCATGGCGTGCAGGTCGAGAAACTCGCCAACCTCGGCGGGCAGGGCGCCTTGCAGGCGGGTGCGCAGTTCACGCATCTCCGCGCGCGCTGCATCGGTGGCACGGTGCAGGCGTTGCAGTTCGGTTTCGATGGCGCTGGCGGTGATCTTCTTTTCGCCGGTTTCCTGCACATGGGGCAGGCGCACGCGCGCGCGACCAAGTGCGGTCCCGCGCGATGCGGCCAGCCCCTGCAGCCGGGTCACGGCTGCCGGTTCCCTGTGCGCAGGGCGCTTGCGTGCGCGTGGCGCGCCATCAGTTGTCCTCGTCGAAGCGGCGTTCAAACAGGCCGGTGACGGCTTCCAGCGCCGCAGCCTCGTCCTCGCCGTCCACGCGGACGGTGACCGGGGTGCCCTGCGCGGCCGCCAGCAGCATCACACCCATGATGCTCTTGGCATTGACCTCGCGGCCCTTGGCCACCAGCGTGGCATTGGCACGGAAACCGGACAGCACCTGCACCAGCTTTGCAGTGGCGCGGGCGTGCAGGCCCAGGCGGTTGGAAACGGTAAGTTCTCGTTCAAGCATCGTCGATGATGACTCCATTGCGTGCGCCCGCCGCCGCAGTGGCGGGCAGTTGATCCAATCCCTGTTCCGGATAATTCATTACCCGCAGCAACATCGGCAGGCTCAGTCCCGACACGCGCCTGGCTGGCGTTCCCAGCCTTGCCAGTTGATTGGCAAGATTGCTGGGGCTGGCGCCATACAGATCGGTCAGGATCAGCACGCCGTCTTCGCCCTCGACCCGACGCATTGCCGCCGAGGCTTCCGGCAGCAGAGCGTCCAGGTCCGCATCGAACGGTACTTCAAAGGCCTCGGCCTTGAGCGGCAACTGGCGCAAAAGAGTGGTCGCCACTTCCAGCAGGGAAGTGCCGACGCCGGGATGGGTCACAATAAGAATGCCGCAGGTCATGCCCGAACGTTAACAGGTCAGGCTGAGTCCGCGATAGCGTTGAAATCGTGTCTTCTGTGTACCGCGCGGTCGCCCCTTGAAATTGGGGCGCATCCGCCGCAGGACGCGTCCTAATCCTGCTCGCGATGGAAGGTGGCCACGTCCTGCCAACCCTGTTCACGGGCATGGCGGGCGAGCCGTTCGGCCAGGTAGACCGAGCGGTGCTTGCCGCCGGTGCAGCCGAAGGCCACGGTCACGTAGCTGCGGGTCTCGCTGCCCAGTTTTGGCAGCCAGGTGTCGAGCAGGTCCTGCAGCTGGGTGACGTAGCGCACCACTTCCGGTTGTACATCCAGGTACTCGCGTACTTCACGGTCGCGGCCGGTCAGCGAGCGCAGCTCGGGATCCCAGTGCGGGTTGGGCAGCACCCGCGCGTCGAACACGAAATCGGCTTCGGCCGGTACGCCGCGCTTGTAGGCGAAGGATTCAAACAGCAACGAGAGGTTGCTGGCCTGGCTCAGCGCGAACTCGGTGATGACCCGGCGCCGCAACTGGTGCACGTTGAGTTTGGTGGTGTCGATGATGGCATCGGCTTCGCGGCGCAGTGGCGCGGTGAGCTCACGCTCGCGGGCGATGGCTTCCGGCAGCGACAGCCCCAGGTGGCTCAGCGGGTGACGGCGGCGCGTGTCGGCATAGCGGGCGAGCAGGGTGTCGTCGTCGGCTTCAAAGAACAACAGCCGCGCATCGATGCTGTAGTCCAGCGCGGTCTTGCGCCAACGCGCCAACTGGCTGAGGTCGCTGCGGCCGCGGACGTCGATGCCGATGGCCAGGCGCCTGGGGCTGTTTTCGGTGCGTTCGCCAAGCACTCCCCGCACGAACTCCGGCAGCAGGTTCACCGGGATGTTGTCCGAGCAGTAGTAATCCAGATCCTCGAAGGTTTTCAGCGCGACCGATTTGCCCGAGCCGGACAGGCCGCTGACGATCACCAGCAGAGGAGAGGAAGGTGTGTTCATGGTGTGCGTTGTTCCAGCAGGTTGCTGTGCCGGGCGATGAACATCGCAGCCGGGTCGATGCCCTTGGTGCGCAGGATGTGCAGCCGCGTGGCCGCTTCGGTGAGCACGGCAAGGTTGCGGCCGGGCATCACCGGCAGGGTGATCAGCGGCACATCCAGGTCCAGCACATGACGCTTGCCGGAATCGCCGGTGAGGCGTTCGTAACCGTAGGTACTTGGCTCGGTCATCGGCTTGGTCAGGTGGACGATGAGGCGAAGGTACTTGTTCTTCTTTACAGCGGTGTCACCAAACATCTGGCGCACGTTCAGCACGCCCAGGCCGCGGACTTCCAGCAGGTCCTGCAGCAGTTCCGGGCAGGTGCCGTCCAGTACGTCGGGGGCGATCTGGGTGAATTCCGGGGCGTCATCGGCAACCAGCCGATGCCCGCGCGAGAGCAGTTCCAGCGCCAGTTCGCTCTTGCCCGACCCGGCCTCGCCGGTGATCAGCACGCCGATGGAGTAGATCTCCATGAACACCCCATGCAGGGTGACGCGTGGGGCCAGCGTGCGGGCCAGGTGATAGCTGATGTGGTTGAGCAGTTCATGGCCACGGCGCGGCGATACCCACAGCGGGGTCTGTGATTCGTCCGCCGCCGCGCGCAGATCTTCCGGGCAACCATGGCTCTTGGTGATGACCAGCGCCAGCGGCCGCGCCTGGATGATGCGCTCGATGACTTCCCAGCGCTGGCGCGAATCCAGTGAGTCCAGCCAGGTCAGTTCCTCGGTGCCGAGAATCTGCACCTTGTTGGGGTAGATGGTGTTGAGATAACCGGCCAGCGACGGACGACGGGAGACGGTGTTGCCGGCCTCCAGCTCGCGCTGCGCGCCCTGTTGCCCGGCGACCCAGCGCAGCTCAAGTTTCTCGCGCTGCTGGTCAAACAACTCCTGTGCCGTGATGCTGGTATTCATCCGCGGGATGCCTGCTGCGGGTCGGTGATGATCTGTTGCAGCGCGTGTGCGTCGGGTGCGTCGCGCAGGGCCTGGCGGATGCCGCCATCGGAGAACAACTCGGCCAGTTCGGACAGCAGCATCAGGTGTTGATGGGTGTAGTGCTCGGGCACGGCCATGGCGAAGACCAGGTCAACGGGCTCGTCACCGCCGAAGTCCACCGGGGTGTGCAGGCGCAATAGTGCGCCGCGGGGTTGTTGCAGGGTGGGTGAGCGGCCATGCGGGATGGCGATGCCATGGCCGATGGCAGTACTGCCCACGCGCTCGCGTTCGCGCAGGCTGTCGAAAAGGGTGTCGGCTCCCGCTTCACGACAGGCGAGCAGTCGCGAGGCGGCGAGCAGGGTGGTGTCACGGTCGGCGGCCGCAAGTACCTGGGTACTTACGGCCGCCATGAGGTCGGTCAACGGCATGGTTGCTGCAGGTAATGGCGTCTAGGCGCTATTGTCGCGCAGAGCATGCGATGCGTGGGGAAGATGCTTTTCCTTGTGCTTGATGACCAGGCGGTCCAGCTTGTCGGCCAGGATGTCGATGGCCGCGTACATGGTGGAGGCTGCCGCGTCTGCGTGCAGCGTGCGCCCGGGTAGATTCACCGTGGCGACGACGAGGAAGTCAGGCTTGCGAGTGGACAGCTGCACCCGGATTTCGCAGTGCTGGTCGACGTGTCGTCCCACCCGTTCCAGCTTTGTTTCCACATACTCCTTCAGGGCGGGCGTTACTTCGATCTGCTGGCCATACGTCTCGATACGCATCGGATTCCTCCTGTGGTTCGGGGTTGCCCAATGAACTCTGTGCCAAGCCTGCGAATGGGTCAGATGATGCGGACGCGTTCGTGGGAGGCACTGATGTTCATGGCCTCACGATACTTCGCCACGGTGCGCCGCGCCACTGGTATTCCACTGGTTTTGAGCAGCTCAGCCAGCTTGGCGTCAGAAAGCGGTTTGCGCGGGTTTTCCGCGTCGATCAGGTTGCGGATCATCGACTGGATGGCGGTGCTGGAGGCTTCACCTCCGCCTTCGGTATCGATGCCGGAGGCAAAGAAGGCGCGCAACGGCAAGGTGCCGCGCGGGGTGCGCACGTACTTGCGTGAAATGGCACGCGAGATGGTGGATTCGTGAAGATCAAGTTCGCCGGCGATTTCACGCAGCGTCAACGGACGCAGCGCCTGTTCGCCGAATTCCAGGAAGCCGGCCTGGTGGTGGAGCAGGCTGTTGACCACGCGCAGCAGCGTTTCGCCGCGCGCCTCAAGGCTTTTCAGCAGCCAGCGCGCCTCCTGCAGGTGCCCGCGCAGATAGCTGGCGTCGGCATCGCCGCAGCGGCGGATCAGCTGCTCATATTCCCGATTGATGACAACCCTGGGCCCGGCGTGGCCGGCCAAAGCGCAGCGCCAGATACCGCGTTGCCGCCAGATCACGCAATCGGGAACCACATAGGTATCGGTGGACAACTCACCCACTTGCTTGCCCGGGCGCGGGTCCAGTGAGCGCAGCAGCTGTACGGCCTGCTCGACGGCGTCGGCCGGTTGTTTGAGTTCCTGGGCGATGCCGGCGATGCCGGCCCGTGGCAGCCGCTCCAGTGGCCCCAGTGCGATGCTGCGGGCCAGGCTGAGCCCCGGTGTGCAGCTTGGCAGGGTGTCCAGTTGCAGGGACAGGCATTCGCCCAGGGAGCGCGCGCCTACGCCGGCGGGGTCGAAACAGTGAATCTGCCGCAGCACGGCAAGAATCTCATCGTCATCGGCGATGACGTCGGGACGCAGGGTTTCAGCAATGCTGGAGAACGGTTCGCGGAGATAGCCGTCTTCATCCAGTGCGTCAATCAAGGCCACGCCGATGGCGCGGTCACGGTTGCTCAGATGGGAGAGGTGCAATTGCCAGAGCAGGTGGTCGGCCAGTGTTTCCGGGTCGGCGGCCTGTTCACGCTCGCCGTCTTCGCCGTCACCTTCGAACGAGCCGCTGCGGCCACTGCTCCAGTCCGCATCGTCCGGTTCCCAGTCGGCGCCATCGCTGTTGATGTCGCCCTGCGCCGGATCGACCGGGCTGTCGTCATTGCTGCTGCTGGCCGCTGGCGTGTCGTCTTCGCCGCCGCTGTCGATGCTGTCGGCCCATTCCAGCAGTGGGTTGGTCTCCACCGCTTCGGCCAGTTCAAGCTCCAGCTCGGTGCTGGACATCTGCAACAGCCGGATGGCCTGACGCAATTGCGGCGTCATGACCAGGCTCTGTCCCATCGATGTCTGCAGCCGAGCTTTCATGCCTGTTTCCGTGCGAGGAAGGCCTGACGCTGTGCCGCGACTTCAGAGGGTGAAGGCGTCTCCAAGATAGACGCGGCGAACGTCGGTGTTGGCCAGCAGTTCTTCCGGTGCCCCCTGCGCCAGAACGCTGCCTTCAGCGAGGATATACGCCCGGTCGCAGATTCCCAAGGTCTCGCGCACGTTGTGGTCGGTGATCAGCACGCCGATGCCGCGTTGCTTGAGGTGGGTCACGATGCGCTGGATCTCGCCGACCGAAATGGGATCGACACCGGCAAAGGGCTCGTCCAGCAGGATCAGGCGCGGCTTTGCGGCCAGCGCACGGGCGATCTCGCAGCGGCGGCGCTCACCACCGGAAAGGCTGGCGCCCAGTTGGTCGGCGACGTGGGTGATCTGCAGTTCGTCCAGCAACGAGGACAACTCGCGCTCGCGTCCGGCGGAATCCAGATCGCTGCGCAGTTCCAGCACCAGGCGGATGTTGTCGGCCACGCTGAGCTTGCGGAACACCGAAGGTTCCTGCGGCAGATAACCCACGCCGAGCGTGGCGCGCGAATACATTGGGTCGGCGGTGATGTCCTGGCCATCAAGCACGATGCTGCCGGCATCGGCAGCGACCAGGCCGACGATCATGTAGAAGCAGGTGGTCTTGCCGGCGCCGTTGGGGCCGAGCAGGCCGACCACTTCGCCGGCTTCCAGGGTGAGGCCGAAATCCTTGACGACTTCGCGGTTCTTGTAGCGCTTGCGCAGGCCTTGGGCGACGAGCATTACTTTCTGTCTCCTGCGGCAGCCGGTGCCTTGGCCTTGGGCTGGATGACGGTGCGCACGCGGGTGCCATCGCCGCCGCTCTGCATGCTGCCGGTGCGGGTGTTGTAGACCATGCGCTGGCCGGCATTGGTGCCGCGCTCGGATTCGACGTTGTAGTTGCCGGTCAGAACGATGACTTCGCTGTTGATGTTGTAGTCCATGTTGTCGGCACGGGCGTTCATCCAGGTGTTGTCATCCATCTGCTGCTTCAGGCGGGCCTGCTTGCCGGCGAGGACCACGCGCTCGATGTCGCCGCTTTTGCGGATCACATCGGCGGTATCGGCATGGATTTCCAGCGTGCCCTGGGTGATGACCACGTTGCCGCTGAACTGGCATTTGCCGTCATCGGCGAAGTTGCAGTCGTTGTTGCTGGAGTCGATGGTCATCGGCTGGTTGCGGTCAGAGGTCTTGGACCACGCCAGGCCGGGCGCAAGCAGGGCGGCGAGCAGCGTGATCGATGCGAGCTTAGCGGGCAGCATTGGGTTCATAGCGGGTCTTGACCTGGGAAAGGAGTGAATACTGTTTGGTTTTCAGGTTGGTCTGGAAGCCGACGCCGGTCTGGGTCAGCCCGGGCCGGGTCACCGTGACGCGACCATCGGTGCGGGCAAGGTTCTGTTCGCTGAGCACGTCCAGCGCATCGGTGCGGAAGGTGGTGGGCGGTGTCTTGCCGTCCTTCGGGCTGTCGCCGGCGACGTTGCCGCGCAGGCGCAGCTCTTCCCCCTTGGGGCTGACCCAGCCGGTATCGGCACGCAGTTCCCAGTGCTGGCCGGCCGCATCGGGCAGCAGGAACAACGGGGCGGTGATGTTGGAGGTCTGGTCGGCGCGGCTGCGTTCCATCGAGGGCGCACGCAGCGTCATCGATTCCTTGCCGTCCTTGCCCAGCGTGGTGACCTCGAAGTCCTTCAGCACGAAATCGGTGCTGCCTTCTTCAACGGCCTGCGGCGCATTGCTGGCGCGGTGGCGCCAGGCCGACCAGCCGCTGACCAATGCCGCCAACAGCAGCCCCAGCCCAAGTACGGTGCGCCAGCTCATCGCGAATACCTCGCCAGCACCGCGTCCAGCTTGCCTTGCGCGGCCAGCAGCACGTCGCACAACTCGCGCCCGGCGCCGTGGCCACCTTCGGCGCGGGTCTGCCAATGCACGCGTTCGGCGATCCAGGGGTGAGCGTTGGCCGGGGCCACCGCCAGGCCGACCGCGCACAGCGGCGCCAGGTCGGGCAGGTCATCGCCCATGAAGGCGACCTGTTCCAGGCCAATACCGTGCTGCTCGCACAGCGCACGCACGCTGGCCAGCTTGTCGCCGACCGCGATCTGGGTGTCGATGCCCAGGTCCGCACCGCGCTTCTGTGCTGACAGGCTGTTGCGCGCGGTGATCAGCACCGGGTGGATGCCGTGCTGCTGCAGCAGTTTCAGGCCCAGCCCGTCCTGCACGAAGTACGCCTTGCTCTCGTTGCCGGCGTGGTCGTAGAACAGGCGCCCATCGGTCAGCGTGCCGTCCACGTCAAAGCAGGCCAGCCGGATGTTGGCGGCAACGGCATGCAGCGGCGCGGGGAAGTGGTCGAGCGGTGAATAGGGCATCTGCGGGCAGTATCCGTTGCGGGCCGGGGGGACGGGGACAGTGATTGTGCGGGCTTTAGACCACTTTTGCCCGCAACAGGTCATGAATGTTCAGGGCACCGACCGGGCGGTTGTCGGCATCGACCACGATCAGACCGTTGATCTGGTGTTTTTCCAGCAAGCGTGCCGCTTCCACGGCCAATTGGTCGGCGCCGATGGTGCGTGGCCTGTGGGTCATTACTTCGGCGATGCCGGCGGTGCGGACATCCAGATCGGTATCCAGTGCGCGGCGCAGGTCACCGTCGGTGAACAGCCCGACCAGGCGGCCGTCGGCATCGACCACCGAGGTCATGCCCAGGCGCTTGCGGCTCATTTCCATCAACGCCTGGCTGAGGCTGGCGTCTTCGCGCACCGCCGGCAGTTCGTCGCCGCCGTGCATCACGTCGGTGATGTGCAGCAGCAGGCGCCGGCCCAGGCTGCCGGCCGGATGCGAACGGGCAAAGTCGTCGGCGGTGAAGCCGCGTGCGTCGAGCAGGGCCACCGCCAGAGCATCGCCCATCGCCAGTGACGCGGTGGTGCTGGAGGTCGGGGCCAGGGCCAGTGGGCAGGCTTCGTGGTCGACGTTCACGTCCAGGTGCACGTCGGCAGCCTTGGCCAGGCTGGACTGCGGCTTGCCGGTCATGGAAATCAGCAGGTTGCCCTGGCGCTTGAGCACCGGCAGCAGCATCAGCACTTCGTCCGATTCGCCGGAGTAGGACAGCGCCAGCACCACATCGTCCTCGGTGATCATGCCCAGGTCGCCGTGGCCGGCTTCACCTGGATGAACGTAGAACGAAGGCGTGCCGGTGGAGGCCAGGGTGGCGGCGATCTTGCGCGCGATATGGCCGGATTTGCCCATGCCGGTGGTCACCACGCGGCCTGGCGAAGCCAGCACCAGCCGGCAGGCGGCGGCGAATTCGGCACCAATGCGGTTGCCCACCCGGTTCAGCTCGGTGGATTCGATCTGGAACACGCGGTGGCCACTGGACACCAGGTCGGCATCACGCAGCGTATCCAGGGAAAGCGAAGAAGCAGCCATGCGGGCGCCACTCGGAATAGTAGAATGGGCGTTCATTTTATTAGGAAAGCGCTTTGGACGCCGAGACCATCCGAAACCTGATCGAAACCGGCCTGCCCGGCGCCCGCGCCGACGTGCAGGGTGAAGACGGCGTGCATTTCGAGGCAACGGTCGTCTGCGAGGCGTTTGCCGGCAAGATGCCGCTGGCCCGCCACCGCATGGTCTATGCGACGCTGGGCGACCTGATGGGCGGCGCGATCCACGCGCTGGCGCTGAAAACCGTCACTCCAGGTGAAGCCGGCTGAGCCGGCGCACCTTATTTCCCCTTATTTCCGGCTTTCATCCATGGCAAAAATCGTAGTCACCGGCGGCAAGACGCTGAACGGTGAGGTGTATATCTCCGGCGCCAAGAACGCCGTCCTGCCGATCCTGTGCGCCACCTTGCTGGCCGATGCGCCGGTGGAAATCACCAATGTGCCGCACCTGCACGACGTGATCACCACCGTGAAGCTGCTCGGCGAGCTGGGCGCCAAGGTCACCATCGACCAGGGCACGTTGTCCCGTGGCAGCGCCATCGTGGTTGACCCGCGCAGCGTCAGCCAGCATGTCGCCCCGTATGAGCTGGTCAAGACCATGCGCGCCTCGATCCTGGTGCTGGGCCCGCTGTTGGCCAAGTACGGCAAGGCCGAAGTGTCGCTGCCCGGCGGTTGCGCCATCGGCTCGCGCCCGGTGGACCAGCACATCAAGGGGCTGCAGGCGCTGGGTGCGCATATCACCGTCGAAAACGGCTTCATCAAGGCGCATGTCGATGGCCGCCTGAAGGGCGGGCGTTTCACCTTCGACATGGTCAGCGTCACCGGCACCGAGAACGTGCTGATGGCGGCGGTGCTGGCCGATGGCACCACCATCCTGGAAAACGCAGCGATGGAGCCGGAAGTGTCCGACCTGGCGCATTGCTTGATCGCACTCGGCGCAAAGATCGAGGGCATCGGCACCGCGCGGTTGGTGATTGAAGGCGTCGAGCGCCTGAGTGGTGGCCGCCACGCGGTGCTGGCCGACCGCATCGAAACCGGCACCTTCCTGGTCGCCGCGGCGATGACCGGCGGCCGCGTCGTGGCGCGCAATGCGCGCCCGGACACGCTGGACGCGGTGCTGGCCAAGCTGGTCGAAGCCGGCGCAGCCGTCGAAACCACCGAAGACACCATCACCGTGGACATGCAGGGGCGCCGGCCGAAGGCGGTCAACCTGACCACCGCACCGTATCCGGCATTCCCCACCGACATGCAGGCACAGTTCATGGCATTGAACTGCGTGGCCGAGGGCGTGGGCGTGGTCAACGAAACGATCTTCGAGAACCGCTTCATGCACGTGCAGGAGCTGCAACGCCTGGGCGCGGATGTACAGATCGAAGGCCGTACCGCGATCTGCCGTGGCAGTGACCGCCTGACCGGCGCGCCAGTGATGGCCACGGACCTGCGCGCATCGGCGTCGCTGATCCTGGCCGGGCTGGTGGCCGAAGGCGACACCGTCATCGACCGCATTTATCACCTGGACCGTGGCTACGAGAACATTGAAGAAAAGCTCAGTGCGCTCGGTGCCAGCATCAGGCGCGAAGCATGATCCTCAAGGGCCGCTTCACCCCGCGTCGCAAGGCACTGCTGGTGTTGGTGCTGCTGGCCCTGGCCTGGCTGGGCTGGGGCTGGTACAGCGGCGTGGCGATCACCCGGGGTGTGGAAAAGGAACAGATGGACTGGAATGGCGATGGCCAGGTCAGCCGTGATGAGCTTTTCCAGGCGTTTTATGCGGTGAAGGTCAACGACATCGAGGAGGGTAACCGCCATTGCCGCAGCTTTGTCTGGCGCAGCAGCGGCGAGGAGTTCCGGCGCGATTGCAAGACAGTGTTCAAGAAAGAAGAGGCCGAAGCGAAGTAGTTCTTCGCGTTGAGCCAAACAAAAAGCCCGGCGATTGCCGGGTTTTTTGCTGGTGCAAAGACAGTGCTGTAGTGCCGAGCCATGCTCGGCAGAAGCTTCACCGGGCGAGCTTCAGCGCAGCATGGCTGCGCTCTACAGGTGATCTCCTAATTGATCGACTTCAGGGTCAGGTCCAGGGCATCGTGGCCGTCTTCGCGCTGCAGCAGGCGCGCCGGGACCGGCATGCCGGGCACGATCCAGGCGATCTGTTCCTTGTTGCCGTCCACGCGCGAGACCTTGGTGGCTTCTTCGGTCTTGCCGGCAAAGGTGACGTTTTCCTTGCCGACCACGCGATAGGTCATCGGTTTGACCCGGCCGTCGTCGACCATGCGATAGGTCAGTGGTTTGCCGGCCGCCAGGTCGCGGGCGATGGCCAGATTCAGCAGCAGCGCGTCCAGGTCGCCGCTGCGCAGGCGGATCGGGCCGCTGCGGTCGGCTTTCACATCGCCGGTCCAGGTAGCCTGGTTGCTGGCCCAGTCATAACGCGCGTCCACCTGCTTGCGCTTGATCAGCAGCACCGAGCGGTCGTGGCTGCTCAACGGGCGCAGGTTGCCCTGGTGTTCGTCGAACACGGTGCTCTGGCTCAGGTCGGCCATCGGGTTCTTGATCTGCATGCTGTAGCGCCAACGGTCGGCGCCTTCATTGGCCAGCGTCATCACGCCGTTGGCCTGCATGCCCATGTAGCTGGCCTGGTAGTTGGCGGTGAACGGCTGCAGCGCCAATGCCGGCAGGCTGGTCAGGGCAAGTGCGGCGCTGGCGACAAGGCGAAGGGGGGAGAAGAAATGCTTCATGCTCAGGCTCCTTGGTATTCGGTCAGGCGCAGGTCAATTTCATCCTCGCCGTCCTTGCGCTGCAGGATGCGTACGGGAGTAGGTACGCCGTTTGCGATCCACAGGATCATTTCATCGTTGCCGCCATTGACCCGGTATACGCGCAGGGCGTCATAGCTCAGGTCGCCGACCTGCACGCTTTCGGTGGCATCGGCGGCGCGGTATTCGTACTGGCGCACGCGGCCGACATCGACATAGCGGTAGCTCAGGCTCTGCCCGGGGCGGGCATCACGCATCAGTGACAGGTTGAGCAGCAGCGCGCTCTGGTCGCCGCGTTGCAGGGGAATGGGACGACGCCGTTCCTTCTTGAGATCGCCCTGCCACTGCGCGGTGCCGGCCTGCCAGTCGTAGGTGCCGGTGATCTTTTTGCCCATGAACAGGGCTTTCCTGACCGTACTCTGGCTCAACGGGGTGTAAACGCTGCCCTCGTTGTTGAACACGGTGCTTTGTTCGATGTTCAAGCCCAGCACGCTGGCAAAGCCATGCTTGCCGCGCACGGCCATGTCCACCCGCCACTGTGCGCCGTCGTTGTGGACGACGCGCATGGTGGCATCGCCGGCCAGCTTGCCCTTGTAGGAGGCTTCGTAGGTGGCGACAAAGGGTTCCAGGGCTGGCGGCGTCCACTCCATGGCGGGCAGCGCCACGACAGCAGGTGCTGGAGCGGCGGCTTCCTGTGCATGGGAGCCGGCTGTTACCAGCAGGGTTGTCAGCACCAGCGATTTGAACGGCGCGTAATTCATGCGTGGAGGATGCACGGAAGGGAAGGGGATCATGCCAGCACGCAGGTCAGCCGCATATGCAGATCAGCCTGACAGCGTTCCGGCGGAATCTAGGCGCAAAGGGCTGAGCAGGGACTGACCATCGAGCTGGATCATGCCGTCGCGTTCAGCTACGCGCCCGGAAGCAAGCAGCTGAACGCTTGCCAACAGCAGGGGGTGTTCGATGCGCAGTACCCGGTCGGCCAGCGTTTCGGGGGTGTCGCCCGGCAGCACCGGAACACGGGCCTGGGCCATGACCGCGCCGGCATCCAGCTCCGGCACCACAAAGTGCACGCTGGCACCGTGTTCGGCGTGGCCGGCTTCAATGGCGCGGGCGTGGGTATGCAGGCCCTTGTGCAGCGGCAGCAGCGACGGGTGAATGTTGACCAGTTGGCCACTGAAACGCTGGACGAAATCTGCGCCGAGGATGCGCATGTAGCCGGCGCAGATGATCCAGTCCGGCAAACAGGCCGCCACGGCGTCGCCCAGCGCGGCATCAAAGGCGTCGCGGCTGTCGAAATCCTTCGGTGAGCGTGCCCAGCCCAGCGCGGGCGGTACTTTGCCCAGCGCGGCGGCAGCAGGTTTGTCGGAGAAGACACCGACGACCTGTGCATTGAGCTGGCCGGCGGCAATGCCATCCAGCAGGCACTGCAGGTTGCTGCCGCGCCCGGAGACCAATACCGCGATACGGGCCGGGGCGTTCATCGCGCAGCGACCCTGCGTGCCAGCGGCCACACCAGCAGGCTGCCCAGCGTGGCCAGCAGCATGTCGGCATGCGCGTCCCACATGTCGCCCTGTTGGCCGTTGTAGGCCTCGGCAGCATCGGGCGAGAGCAGCAACGCGATGCCCCACTCGAACCACTCATAGGCCAGGCTGGAGCACATCACCACCATCACTGCCAGGGTGAAGGTCTGGCCGATGCGCAGTGCCGGCCATGCATGCCGTATCAGCTGGGTGAGCGCCGGGGTGAAGCAGACGCCGTACAGGAAGTGGATCAGCCGGTCGAAATGGTTGCGCTTCCAGCCAAAGGCCGCATCCGGCGACCAGCCGATCGTGGCCTGCAGCCAGGCGTCATAGGGAACGTTGGAATACAGCCAGCGGGCGGCGATGCAATGGATGGCAATGAACCCGCAGATGGCGGCGAAGGCGCCATTGCCCAGCCGCCAGCGGCGGTCCACCCACCACAATGCAGCCAGGCCGATCACCGTCAGCGAACTGTGCAGCGTCTGTTCCAGCGGCCACAGGGGTTTGACCCATGTGGCCAGGAACACGGCAAGGACGCCGATGAAGGCGGCCTTCTTCATGGTCGACATGGGGCTGGTACTCAGCCGATGTGGACGCGTTCGTCACCTGCAGCCGGCACCACTTCGCCGATCTGCCAATGCGCCAGCTGCAGGGCATCGAGTGCGCTGTTGATGGTGGCGACCTGGTCGGCCGGCACCAGCAGCACGAAACCGATGCCGCAGTTGAAGGTGCGCCACATCTCGCTGTCGGCGACGTTGCCTTCGCGCTGCAGCCACTGGAACACCGGCGGCAGCGTCCAGCTGCTGGCGTCGATGTTCAGACCCAGGCCTTCGGGCACCACGCGGATGATGTTCTCGGTCAGGCCACCGCCGGTGATGTGGGCCATGCCATGGATGGCGGCGCCATGCGACTTGAGCAGCGACAGGATCGGCTTGACGTACAGGCGGGTCGGCGCCATCAGCGCGTCCACCAGCTTCACGCCGTCTTCCAGCACCAGGTCGGTCGGGCTGCCGGCACGTTCATAGATGCGGCGTACCAGCGAGTAACCGTTGGAATGCGGGCCGGAGGAGGCAATGCCGATCAGCACGTCGCCCTGCTGCACGGCCGAGCCGTCCTTGAGCTCGCTCTTTTCCACGCCGGCCACGGTGAAACCGGCCAGGTCGTATTCGCCCGGGGCGTACATGTCGGGCATTTCGGCGGTTTCACCGCCAATCAGCGCACAACCGGCCTCGGTGCAACCGTTGGCGATGCCACCAACCACGGCCGCTGCGGTGTCGATGTCGAGCTTGCCGGTGGCGAAGTAGTCCAGGAAGAACAGCGGCTCGGCGCCCTGCACCAGCACGTCGTTCACGCACATGGCGACCAGGTCGATGCCGATGGTGTCGTGGCGGCCCAGCTGTTGTGCAAGCTTCAGCTTGGTGCCAACGCCGTCGGTGCCGGACACCAGTACCGGCTCGCGGTACTTGCTGGAGAGGTCGAACAGGGCGCCAAAGCCGCCCAGCCCGCCCATGACTTCAGGGCGGAAGCTGCGCTTTACCAGCGGCTTGATACGCTCGACCAGTTCGTTGCCCGCGTCGATGTCGACACCGGCGTCACGGTAGGTCAGGGGAGAGTTGGCGGAAGTCGGGGTGCTGGTCACGGTCGGCTGCGCTGGCGGGGTTAACGCGGCATTTTAACAGGCCACGTTGGCGTGAAGGCCCCATTCGGGCAACAATTCCCTCTGGAACCACCGAGCAATGGAATTTTCAATGCGTCGCAGCCTGGCCACAATCCTGTTTTTGCTGCTCTGCGTGCCTGTTTCCCTGGCGCAGGCGCAGTCCGGCGTGCGTACCGAGGGCGACGTCGCCAGCGCCAGTGGCACCTATGAGGCTGAAGTGCCGGTCAACAGCCAGAGCGATGCTGATCGCCCCGGGGCCTTGGCGCGCGCGCTGGGCACGGTGCTGGGCAAGCTGTCCGGCGACCGGGGCGCGGTGAGTCGGCCCGGCGTGGCGCAGGCGCTGCGCGGGGCCAAGGACATGGTTGCCAGCTACGACTACCGCCAGGACCAGAGCGTGGCCGCCAGCGGCGCGCCAAGCTACCGGACCATGCTGGTGGCGCGTTTCCGCCAGGATGACGTGGACGGCCTGGCCGCCGCGCTGGGCCTGCCGGTCTGGCCGCAGCCGCGGCCCAAGCCGGTGGTGTGGCTGGCCATTGACGATGGCAGCGGCCCGCGACTGGTCAGCGTGCAGCAGTCCAATGCCGCCCGCCCGTTGCTTGACCGGGCCATCGAGCGGGGTTTCCGCCTGGGCCTGCCTTCCGGCGGTGCGGCAGAGCAGGCGATGGCCGGTGCGATCTGGCGCCAGGACACCGCAGCCGTGGCCCGTGCCTCGGCCCGTTATTCGCCGCCCATGCAGTTGGTCGGCAAGCTGTACCGCGGCAGGGCCGGTGGCTGGCAGGCGGACTGGGTGTTTGTCGACAACGGCCGCGAACTGTCCAAGTGGAGTTCCCAGGATGGCGACGCCCGCCGTGCGATGGCCGCCGGCGCCGATGGTGCCGCCGATGCGCTGGTGCGCCGTTACGCCAAGGTGCCGGTCAGCGGTGCGGCCGGCATCTATCGCATCGTGGTCAGCGGCATCAACAGCGCGGATGACTATCTGCGCCTGGCCGCATCGCTGCAGAACAATGCGGTGGTGAAGTCGATGGTGCCGGTGCAGGCCAGCGCAGGGCGGCTGGAACTGGATGTTGAACTGATGAGTGGCCTGCCGGGCTTCAACCGCATGCTTGGCCAGAACAGCGCGCTGCAGCCGGTCGCTGCGCCTGACGAGGATGCCACTACCGAAGTAATGGACAGCAAGCGCGCCGAGTACCGCATCCGATGAGCAGTGTCGCTCCCGAAGAAGAAATCGCCCTGTTCCTGCGCCGCCTGAAATGGGTGGTGCTGACCGCCTTCGGCCTGTGGGTGACCTGGCTGCTGGCGCCAATCCTGACCCCCTTCGTGATTGCGCTGATGCTGGCGTGGCTGGGCGATCCGGTGGTGGACTGGGTGGAAGCACGCGGCCGCTCGCGCAATACCGCCGTGGTGCTGGTGTTCGTGCTGATGTCGTTGCTGCTGACGCTGGCCTTGCTGATCCTGGTGCCGATGATCGAGCGCCAGATCACCACCCTGGTGGCGGCGTTGCCGCAGGCACAGCAGTGGCTGCTGGGCACGGCGATTCCGTGGGTCGAACAGAAAAGCGGCTTTGAACTGATGAGCTGGCTGGAGCCGGAGCGCCTGATCGAGTGGGTGCGCAGCCACTGGCAGCAGGCCGGCGGGGTGGCCACCACGTTCTTCGGGTACGTGTCGCGCTCGGGCTTTGCGATGGTGGGCTGGGTGGTCAACCTGGCACTGCTGCCGATCCTGACTTATTACTTCCTGCGTGACTGGGACAAGCTGGTCGAGCGCGTGGCTTCGATGATCCCGCGCAACCACATCACCACCGTGTCGCGGCTGGCCCGTGAGTCCAACGATGTCCTGGGCGCCTTCATCCGTGGCCAGATCGTGGTGATGATCGCGCTGGGCGTGGTGTATGCGGCCGGTCTGAGCATGGTGGGCCTCAACCTGGGCTTGTTGATCGGCCTGGTTGCCGGCCTGATCAGTTTCATCCCCTACCTTGGTGCGACCACCGGCGTGGTGATGGCCGTGCTGGCTGCGCTGGTGCAGTCGCAGGGTTTTGACCTGAAGTTGCTGCTGCTCGTTGGCGTGGTGTTTACCGTTGGCCAGTTGCTGGAAAGCTATGTGCTTACCCCGCGCATTGTTGGCGACAAGATTGGCCTGCACCCGGTGGCGGTGATTTTTGCGGTGATGGCCGGTGGCCAGCTGTTCGGTTTCCTGGGCATGTTGCTGGCGTTGCCGGCGGCAGCCGTGATCAACGTGTTGCTGCGCTATGCGCACGAGCGTTACCGGCAGAGCGAGTTGTATGCCGGCCATGCGCCGACGATTGTGCTGGATGCGCGGACTCAGCCCCCTGCGGACATGGCGATTGTATTGAAGGACGTTGAACCGAAGTGAGTGTGCCGCAGTTGCCCTTGGCCTTGCGTTATCCGCCAGACCAACGATTCGAGACCTTCATTGGCGCGCCCGATGGCGCGCTGGCCCAGTTGCGTGCGCTTGCCGTGGGCAGCAGCCATGACTGGATATTTCTTGCCGGTGCCGGTGGAACCGGCAAAACGCACTTGTCGCTGGCCACCTGTGCGGCGGCATTGCAGGCCGGTCGTCGCCCGGCGTATCTGCCGCTGCAGGCGGCCGGCACACGTCTGGACGAGGCACTGGAAGCCCTGGAAGGGCACGACATGGTCGCGCTGGACGGGCTGGAGTACGTGGCCGGCCGCCGCGAGCAGGAAGTGACGCTGTTCGAGTTCCACAACCGCGCGCGCGCAGCCGATGTGACCTTGCTCTACACCGCGCGCTGCACGCCGGATGCGCTCGGTCTGGTGTTGCCGGACCTGCGTTCGCGGTTGTCGCAGTGCGGCCGGATCATGCTCGATCCGCTCGATGATGAAGGCCGTGGCGCGGTCCTGCGCGAACGCGCGGTGCGGCGTGGGCTGGTGATGGACGAGGTCACGCTGGACTGGCTGTTGACCCGCACCGGGCGCGACCTTAGCGGGCTGGTTGCCTTGCTGGAAAAACTCGACCGCGAATCGCTGGCTGCCAAGCGCCGCATCACCGTGCCGTTCCTCAAGCGCGTGCTGGAAAACGGCTCCGGCGAGTAACTGCCGCACGACGCGGGCGAAGCGGAGCCATGCACCGCGGATGGGTTACCGACAAAGCCCGGCCGGGTATGGCCTGGCACTAGCGCCGTAGCTGCGCGTCCAGTTGCCGCAGGCGCTCGGGGGTGCCTACGTCGGTCCAGTTGCCGGGGTGGTGTTGAGCGCTGACTGCCGTGTTGGCCATCGCCGCACGCAGCAAGGGGGCCAGTTTGAAACGTGGCGGGTTTTCCGCGCTGCCGTCGGCATCCCCGATCACCTCTCGCCACCCCAGCAGCAGTTCGGGGCGATACACCCCGATGCCGGCGAACGTCAGGCGCGGCGCATCACCGATGTCATGCAGTCGGCCATCGGCGTCGAGAATGAAATCACCGCGTGGGTGGTGCTCCGGGTTGTCGACCATGACCAGGTGCGCCAATCCATCCGGGGTATACGGCAACCGTGTGAAGTCGAAGTCACTCCAGATATCGCCGTTGACCGCGATGAACGGCGCATCGCCCAGCAACGACAGCGCGTTGAGCATGCCGCCGCCGGTTTCCAGCGGCACCGGGCCTTCATGGACGAAATGCAGGTGCAGCCCCCAGCGGCTGCCGTCACCGAGCTGCTGCGGGAATTGTTCGGCCAGCCAACTGGTGTTGATCACGACATCGGTAATGCCCAGGGCCGCCAAACGTTGCAGGTGCCATTCAATCAACGGCTTGCCGGCGACCGATAGCAGCGGCTTTGGCGTGTGGTCGGTGAGCGGGCGCATGCGCTCGCCCAGGCCGGCGGCGAAGATCAACGCCTTCATGCCGCAGCCTTTGCCGCCATCGCCGGCTTGATGCGCTGCTGCAGCAGTGCATTCAATGGCGCCAGCTCCGGGTGGCGCGGCAGGACTTCATCCAGGTAATGGATGAAGCGCGGCGCGTCGTCGAAGTAGTGGCCCTTGCCATCGCGGTCACGCAGGCGCACGAACAAGCCGAGAATCTTGAGGTGGCGCTGCACGCCCATCCAGTCGGCATCGCGCAGGAACTGCGGCCACGGCCGCACCGGCAAACCTGCGGCCAGGGCCTGAGCGTGATAGCGCGCCAGCCAGGCATCCACGCGTTCCAGCGGCCAACTCAGGAACGCATCCTTGAACAGGCTCACCGGGTCGTAGGCAATCGGGCCGCGCACCAGATCCTGGAAATCCAGCACCGCCGGGCCATCTGCGACCGGCATCAGATTGCGTGGCATGAAATCGCGATGGGTCAGCACCTGCGGCTGGTTCAGCGCGTTGTCCATCAGCCGCCGATGCACCAGTTGCAGGCCTTCGACTTCACCACAATCCAGCACCAAACCCAGGTGGTGCTGCAGGAACCATTCGTCGAACAGGCCGGCATCACGTTGCAGCAGGGCTTCGCCAAACGCGCCCATGCCGTCGGGCACGGGGATGGACTGCAGGCGGATCAACTGCGCGAACGCCGCGTCGAACCATGCATCGGCATTGTCGTGGTTGATGTGCCGGGCCAAGGTCGGGCCGCCCAGGTCTTCCAGCAGCAGGAAGCCGTTGTCGGTATCGCGCGCCAGTACCTGCGGCACGCGCACGCCATTGGGTTCGAGCAGGTCGTGCATGCGCAGCCACGGGCGCACGTCTTCCAGCCCGGGAGGGGAATCCATGATGATGTGGCTGCCGCGCGCGCTGGTGCTGCGCCAGTAGCTGCGGAAGCCGGCATCCACCGACGCGCGATCAAGCTCGGTGGTGGCGTCGTCGAGCGCGTGGCGGGCCCACTGCAGGCGTTGCTCGGCGCGCAGCGGATCGGAAGCTGGGTCATTCATGGACGGGTACGTCAAAACCGCGCCGTCGGGCGCATGGAGAAAAACAGGAAGGGGTTCAGCGCTTGCCGCCGCTGACCAGCCGCAGCAAACCCAAGATGGCGATCGCGCCGATGATGGCACCGATGAAGCCTGCCGGCTCACCGGCGGCATACCAGCCCATTTCGCGCCCGAACCAGCCGGCAAACATGGCGCCGACGATGCCAAGCACGATGGTCAGCAGGCAGCCCATGCGGTTGTTGCCGGGCATGAAAAAACGGCCCAGCAGGCCGACGAAGAAGCCGATCAGGATGATGTACAGCCAGCTGTCGCTGCCAAACAGTCCGCTCATGTGTCCGTCCGCCATGAAGAAAGACGCAGCCTAGCAAGGCCAGGCTGCGTCCGTCATCAAACACCCAGGCTGCTTAGCAGCAGCCGTGTCCGCCGTGGCGGGTGCCGCTGTCGGCCGCCACCGGCGAACCGCTGGTTTCGCCGCGCAGGCTGGCGGCGTGGTGGTCGAACAGCACCTTGGACACGCAGGAGGTGACGCGCTTGCCCATCGGGATGTGCAGGAACTCGTTCGGGCCGTGTGCATTGGAGTGCGGGCCGAGCACGCCGGTAATCATGAACTGCGCACCCGGGAACTTCTCGCCCAGCATGCCCATGAACGGGATCGAGCCGCCTTCACCCATGTACATGGCCGGCTTGCCGAAGAAGGCCTGGCTGGCGTCGTCGATGGACTGCTCCAGCCACGGCGCCATGGCCGGTGCATTCCAGCCGGTGGAGGCCTTTTCCAGATCCAGGCTGACATGGGCGCCGTTCGGCGGATCACGCAGCAGCGCTTCCTTCAGCAACTCGCCGCAGGCCTTGCCATTGGCGGTGGGCGGCAGGCGCAGCGACAGCTTTACCGAGGTTTCCGGGCGCAGCACGTTGCCGGCCGATTCCAGCGGCGGCATGCCACCGATGCCGGTCACCGACAGCGCCGGGCGCCAGGTGCGGTTGAGCACCAGCTCGGTCAGTTCCTCGCTCATCGGCTTGAGGCCGTCGACCAGCGGGAACTTGTCGAAGATGGCGGTATCGACCACGTCGGCGGCGCGCTTGGCCTGTTCCAGGCGCTCGGCCGGGATTTCGGTGTGCAGGCCGTCGAGCAGGATGCGGCCGGTCTTTTCATCCTCGATGCGCGAGAGCAGCTGGCGCAGCAGGCGGAAGCTGGACGGCACCACGCCGGAGGCATCACCGGAGTGCACACCTTCGTTGAGCACCTTGACGGTGAAGTTGCCGCCGGTCAGGCCGCGCAGCGAGGTGGTGCACCACAGTTGGTCGTAATTGGCGCAGCCCGAATCCAGGCACACCACCAGCGACGGCTGGCCGATGCGGTCAGCCAGGTGGTCAACGTAGGCGGGCAGATCGTAGGAGCCGGACTCTTCGCAGGCTTCAATCAGGATCACGCAGCGGGCGTGCGGCAGGCCCTGTTCCTGCAGGGCGAGCACGGCGGCCAGCGAGCCGAAGATGGCGTAGCCGTCGTCAGCGCCGCCACGGCCGTACAGCTTTTCGCCGCGCAGCACCGGCTTCCACGGGCCCAGATCGTCATCCCAGCCGGTCATTTCCGGCTGCTTGTCCAGGTGGCCATAGAGCAGCACGGTGTCATCGCCGGTTTCCGGGCCGGTGGCCGGGATTTCCAGGAAAATCAGCGGAGTACGGCCTTCCAGGCGCACCACTTCGACCTGCAGGCCGGGGATGTTCTGCGCCTTGGCCCAGGTTTCCATCAGGGTAACCGCCTGCTCCATGTAGCCGTTGGCGACCCAATTGGCGTCGAACATCGGCGATTTGTTGGGGATGCGGATGTAATCGACCAGTTGCGGGACGATGTCGTTGTCCCACTTGTCGCTGAGAAATTGGCCGATCTTGGCGCTGTCCATCTGGATCTCCGGTAGCAATGTCAGGTGCAACCATTCTACGCCGCTGGCTTGGAAAGCAGCTTTGTAGGAATTTTCCTACATGGTCTAGGGGTGTTTGCTGGCTGTGTGAGCGACGTGTGACGGATAGCCTGTGTTCATGTGGCGCGGAACACTGGATCGACCGGCAAGAAGCGGGTCAATCCTGACCAAGCCACAAGGAGCGTAGATGAAGCTTTTCACCGTAACGCTGAAGTCATTGGTTCTGGCGTTGGTGTTGACCATTTCGGCGTATGCCACGGACAAGGTCGATATCAATACCGCCTCCGCGGCGGAGCTGGACCGGGTGATGGTGAATGTCGGGCCATCGAAGGCGCAGGCAATCGTCGCACATAGACAAGCAAACGGGCCGTTCAAAAGTGTCGAGGAACTGGCACTGGTGAAAGGGATCGGATTGAACACGGTCGAACGGAATCGTGACCATATCGAAGTGAGGGCAGGATCAGCCCCCGCCAAGAGAGCCACCGGGACGGTGGCGGCCAAGCCGATTGAGAGGCGCTGAGCGGAAGGATTCGAGATTTGTGGACCGCCAGGAAGGCGGAACACAGAAGGAACCCAACCAGAGCAGGATGCTGGGGACAGGCAGGATGCCAACAGGGAAGTACAGTCACCCGTCAGCACATTGATGTGCTGGCGGGTGATTTCTTTCTGCGGTTTGCAGAGCAGGCAAAGGCCCGGGTTTCCCGGGCCTTTGTGCGTCTGGCGATCAGATGGAGGCTCGCTCGGATGGCTTGCTTGCGGGCACGGCGGCTTGTCTGAGTGTTGGCTGCCGGTGTCGCTGCAGTCCTGTCATCGGCTCTGGCCTTCAGCCGTTCATGAGCCACGCTTGTCGGTTGGCTTGAAGAATTCACCGGGCGAAGTGATGGGGCGTTGGGCGGCCTGGGGGCCTGGGTCTGCGGGTTGAGGCAGGGGAAGGTTTGAGCGGGCAGATTGCCAACGGGAAAACTGAGGTAGCGAGCTGAGGGCCGGGGAGAAGAGCGGAAACCCCTCTCCCGCCCTTTGGGCACCCTCTCCCGCAAGGGGAGAGGGAAAAGCGTGGAGTTGCCGGGGCTTCCGGGGAGTGTTGGCCCCCGCCAGGGGTTGCCTGGGCCGTGTTGGCCTCCGCCTGCGGGTACCTGGGTAGTGCTGGCATCTATCAGAGGCTTCCTGAGCAGGGCGGGCTCCTGTCAGGGATTACCTAGGCAGGCGGCCATATCTGCTACGGGCAAGGTCACTCGCACGACTCGGCGAGCTTGCACGCTCCTGGATGCGTATCGAGATGCGCTTGGCATCCAAGTGAAGCGCCATCTGTTGTGATCTGCCTGCCTCGATCAAACCAGGCCGGTGGCGTAGTACACGCCGATGATTGCGAACACGGCCAATGTCTTGATGATGGTGATGGCGAAAATGTCCTTGTAGGACTGGCGATGGGTGAGGCCAGTGACGGCCAGTACGGTGATCACCGCGCCGTTGTGCGGCAAGGTGTCCATGCCGCCTGAAGCCATCGATGCGACGCGATGCAGCACTTCCATCGGAATGCCCGCGGCCTGTGCATTGGCGATGAAGCTGTCGGCCATCGCCGCCAGGGCGATGCTCATGCCGCCGGAGGCCGAGCCGGTGATGCCGGCCATGGCGGTGACCGAAACCGCCTCGTTGATCAGTGGATTGGGAATCGAGCCCAGTGCATTGGCCACGACCAGGAAGCCGGGCAGGGCGGCAATGACCGCGCCGAAGCCATACTCCGAAGCCGTGTTCATCGAGGCCAGCATGGCGCCGCCGATGGCGGACTTGGTGCCTTCGGCGAATGCGGCGACCACCGGCTTCCAGGCGAAGGCGATGACGCTGAGAATGCCGATCAGCAGTGCGCCCTGCACGGCCCAGATGGCGGCGAGCTTGGCGACGTCCTGCACCACCGGGGCCGGGTTGCCGATCACCGCCGGCACGAACGACTGGGTTTCACCGTAGAAACCGGGAATCCAGCGGGTCAGCAGGAAGTTGGACACACCAACCAGCAGCAGCGGCAGGAGTGCCACCAGCGGGTGGGCGAGTTTGTCGCCATGGAAAACCTCCGGCTCGTTGCGCAGTTCCTCGCCGGTGCCGGCATAGCCTTCGCCCTTGCTGGCGGCAGCGCGGCGGCGCCATTCCAGGTAGCTCATGCCCAGCACCAGGATCACCACGGTGCCGATCACCCCCAGCCACGGTGCGGCCCAGCCGGTGGTGCCGAAGAACGAGGACGGGATGATGTTCTGGATCTGCGGCGTGCCCGGCAGCGCGTCCATGGTGAAGGTGAAGGCACCCAGCGCAATGGTGCCGGGGATCAGCCGCTTGGGGATGTTGCTCTGGCGGAACAGCTCGGCGGCAAACGGATAGACCGCGAACACCACCACGAACAGCGACACCCCGCCGTAGGTGAGCAGGGCACAGACCAGCACGATGGACAGCATCGCGCGCTTGGCACCGACCAGCTTGATGGTGGCGCTGACGATGGATTTGGAGAAGCCGGAGATTTCGATCAGCTTGCCGAACACCGCGCCCAGCACGAACACCGGGAAATACAGCTTCAGGAAGCCGACCATCTTGTCCATGAACAGGCCGGTGAACATCGGCTGCACCAGCGTGGGGTCGGTCAGCAGCACCGCACCCAATGCCGCCACCGGGGCGAACAGGATCACGCTGTAGCCACGGTAGGCCACGAACATCAGGAAGCACAGGGCCGCCAATACGATCAGAAACGACATCCACGGCTCCCCGGCCAATACGTTGCCGGCGAGTATCAGCACGCGTGGGCGGGCGGCCCACTGTACGAAGGGACGATACGCGGCCGGCTAACGCCCCGTTAACGTGCGCTCCATGGCGGCATCCGCATGCCGCTACGTCATACCCGGGAGGAGGGAGACCAATGAAGCGCAAGTATCTGAGCATGGCCATCGGCGGCATTCTGCTGGCGCCGGCCGCATTCGTGCAGGCACAGGAGCAGCAGGCGGTGCCGGCCGGCACCCAGGCCACGCAACTGGATGAAGTGACCGTCACCGCGCGCCGCCGCACCGAGTCCATCATGGACGTGCCGGTGGCGGTGAGTGCCTTCGGCGAGGAGCAGATCAAGGATCTGCAGGCCTCGACCGTGGAAGGCCTGCAGGGCGCCGTGCCCAACATGAACATCGCCCAGGGCCGTGGCTCGGCCAACAGCGTCAACGTCTTCATCCGCGGCATCGGCCAGCCCGACGCGCTGCAGACCTTCGACCCGGGCGTTGGCATGTATGTCGATGACGTGTATTACTCGCGTATCAACGGCGCGCTTTTCTCGCTGTTCGACATCCAGCAGCTGGAAGTACTGCGTGGCCCGCAGGGCACGCTGTATGGCAAGAATTCCACCGGCGGCGCGATCAAGCTGACCACCAAGAACCCCTTCGACAATGAAGGTGGCGCGGTGGAAGTGACTGCCGGCGACTACGGTCGCCTGGAAGGCCGTTTCTATGTGTCGGGCAAGCTGAGCGACACCCTGGCCGGCAGCATCGCCGGTGCCAAGATCACCAATGACGGTTACGTCAAGGATGCGGTCAGCGGCAAGCGTTACAACGATGACGACACCGAGGCGTTCCGCGCCAAGCTGGCCTACCAGCCAACCGACAATTTCAGCGCCGTGCTGTCGCTGGACACCACCAAGCAGGACGCCGCGCTGACCCTGGGCCGGCCGATGGCGGACCTGCGCCGCACCGATCTCGCGCTGGGCTCGGTGGTATTGACCCAGGGTGAGAAGGGCGAATGGAACCGTCGCGCCCGCACCTCGTTCGATGATGGCCAGGGCCAGTACCTGAAGCACTCGGGTGCATCGCTGGCGATGAACTGGGACATCAACGAACAGTTCACCCTGAAGAGCATCACTGCCTACCGCAAGCTCAAGACCAAGTCGTACATCGATATCGATGCGACCGAATATGAGCTGGGCGATGTGCTGGTAGCGCTGGACCAGGACCAGAAGAGCCAGGAATTCCAGCTGCATTACGACAATGGCAGCAACCTGCACCTGACCTTTGGCGCGTACTACATGAAGGAGCATGTGCCGTCCTACCAGGAGGCATACGCCAGCGATCTGTTTGCCATTGCCGGCAGCCCGATCAGCTTCCTGCGTACGATCGACGATGACCTGACGACAACCTCCAAGGCGGCGTTTGCGCATGCGAACTGGGAATTCATGCCCACCTGGACGTTGGCCGCGGGTGTCCGCTGGACCAAGGACACGAAGGATTACGAGCGCAGCACCAGCACCTTCTGGGGCGTGCCGTTCGGCGGTTTGAACGAGACCGTGCCGTTCCCGCGGACCTCGGCATCGTGGACCGCGACCACGCCATCGGTGAGCCTGCAGAAGGCCTTCAGTGACAACGTGATGGGCTACGTCTCGGCCAACCGTGGCTTCAAGTCCGGTGGTTTCAATGGCCGCGCCAATTCGGCATACGAGGTGAAGACGGCCAAGTTCAACCCGGAATACGTCTGGACCTACGAGGCTGGCTTGAAGGGCAGTTCGGCTGACCGCCGTTTCCGTGGTAGCGCAACTGCGTTCTACAGCAACTATGAAGACTTCCAGGCCCGCGTCTCGGAAATCTCCAACCCCGGCGCCGCGGTGCCGGATTTCAAGTTCCCGGTGTTGAATGCCGCCAAGGTGAAGATCAAGGGCATCGAACTGGAAGGCAGCGCGCTGCTGGGTGAGTCCACGACGCTGAGCGGCCAGTTGAGCTGGCTGGATGCCAAGTACGACAAGTTTGATGATCCGCGCAACGATCCGACCTACCCGGGTTATGACCCCGTCAACGTTGTTCACAAGCACGTACCGTTCTCGCCGGACTGGACTGCTCGCGTCGCCCTGCAGCATGTGTTCTCGCTGGGTGAGAGCGGCAACCTGACCCTGGGCGGTGATGTGTCCTATCGTGGTGATACCTGGTTGTCGGTGGACAATCGCGATGTGCTCAGCCAGAGCGCGTACACGCTGCTGGGTGCCTACGGTGTATGGGATTCACCACAGCTGACGTGGCAGGTGCGCGCCGGTGTGCGCAACCTCACCGACAAGCAGTACATGACCGAAGGCCAGGAGTTTGCCAGCATCGCCAACATCCAGACCGCTTACTACGGCCTGCCGCGCAACTGGTATGTGTCGGTGCGTTACAACTTCTGATGAAGCGGCCGGCAACAGCCTGCTGACAGGAAGTCAAAGGAACCCTTTCCCGCCTGGCGGGGAAGGGTTCCTGCGTTTGGGTTTGCCGCTGTTGCTGTTGCTGTTGTTTGAAGCCCCTCTCCCGTTCACGGGAGAGGGGGTGGGGTGAGGGCAGCTTTCGTCGTTGATCTTCGCCGGGCGCTTTTAGAACTGGCTCGGTCAAACGGCAGCGAGCTGTAAGGATCACCACGCGCTGTGTCTTTGCGATGAAAACCGCTGCCAAGGCTCAATACATCGAGCGCACCGCATCCTCACCCCAACTCCTCTCCCAGGGGAGAGGGGCTTCAAGCCGCACCACACGCCGTAATCGCATTCGCCGCCGTCATCGTCACCACGCCCTCCGCAAGCGTTCATCCCTTCATCCGCACCTGCGAACTCCGTATCCTGCCGGGCAGCTTCCGGGAAACTGAAATCCATGTTGAGTCTGGTGACGGTGGCGCTGGCGGGCTTTGCCTGGCTGGCGTTGATGTTCGGCGCGGCGTTGTACGGCGAGCGCCGGCCGGCGGCGTTCGCGCGGCATTGGCGGCATGTGTATGCCTTGTCACTGGCGGTGCATTGCACCTCGTGGACGTTCTACGGCACCGTTACCCAGGCTGCGCGGCATGGCTGGCCGCTGCCGCCGACCTTTGTCGGCGCGATCCTGTTCTATGCGTTGGCCGTGGGCGTGATGGTGCGCCTGGTGCGCCTTGCGCGTGAAACCAATGCCACCTCGCTGGCCGATTTGATTGCCGCGCGCCTGGGGCGCGATGCATGGCTGGCGGCGACCGTCACGCTGGTTGCGGCGCTGGGCTTGATTCCCTACATCGCACTGCAGCTCAAGGCCGTGGCCATGAGCTTCGGCATGATCACCTCGCGCGCAGTGAACGCCGGGCAGGGGGAATCACCATGGCATGACAGCGCCTTGTACGTGGCGCTGGCGATGGCCTTGTTCGCGATGCTGTTCGGTGCGCGCCGGGCCGATGTCTCCGAGCACAACCGTGGCCTGGTGCTGGCGATGGCGGTGGAGTCGGTGTTCAAGCTGTGCGCGATGTTGGCGCTGGGTGCGTTTGTCTGGTTTGGATTGGACGGCCTGCCGGCGGCGCCCATTGCACCGGCGGTGGATACGCCGGCAGGCGGCTTTGTACCGCTGGTGCTGCTGGGGGGCTTGGCGATGTTCCTGCTGCCGCATCAGTTCCATGTCGGCGTGGTGGAATGCCGCGATCCTGCCGATGTGCGCACCGCGCGCTGGTTGTTCCCGCTGTATCTGCTGCTGATCGCGCTGCCGATCCTACCGCTGGCGCGTGCCGGTACCGCATTGCTGGGCAACAGCGTGCCTTCGGACATGTACACGCTGGCGCTGCCATTCTCCGCCGGGCATGAGGGCATTGCCTTGTTCGCCTTCCTGGGCGGCTTGAGCGCGGCCACCGGCATGGTGGTGGTCAGCACGTTGACCCTGAGCCTGATGATCGGCAACCACTGGTTTGCGCCTGGCCTGTTGCGCGGTGCCTGGGCGCGCGCGGGCGGTGCTGACCATCGTCGCGAATTGGTGTGGCTGCGTCGCGTGGGCATCTGCGTGATCATGCTGCTGGCCTGGGCTTACAGCCGTTTGATTGGTGGCGGCAATGTGCTGGCCGATATCGGAGCGGTGTCATTTTCGGCCTTGGCGACGCTGGTGCCGGTGCTGGCCTTTGCAATCTGGCGCCCGCAGACGCCGCCGCGTGCGGCCATTGCCGGTGTGCTTGCAGGCTTCGTGACCTGGGCCTGGGTGTTGTTGTTGCCCTCGCTGTTGGAGAACGGCGGGCGCATGCCCGCGTGGGTACTGGAGGGCCCGTTTGCTTGGCAGTGGCTGGCGCCGCAGGGGCTGTTTGGTTTGACGGGTTGGACGCCGCTGGGCCGGGCGGTGGGGGCAAGCCTGTTCGTTGGCACGGCGGTGACGCTGTTGGCGATGGTGTGGCGACGTGATACGCCCGACCGCGCCAGTCGCAACCTGGATGCGGACACCCTGCGCGATGCCGGACGCCGCTTCCTGCCCTTTGAAAAGGTGGAGCGGCTGCTTGCCGATGCGCCGCGTCACGGGCCGGTGCCTGCACTGATCGAAGCGCAGTTGGAGCGTGAACTTTCTGCCGTGCTCGGCGCGGCTTCGGCGCGGTTGCTGCTGGATGCGGCCCGTCGCGAAGGCAGTGAACTGGCGACCGTGGCCGCCATCGTCAGCGAGGCGTCGCAGGATCTGCGCTTCAGCCAGCAGGTGCTGCAGGCGGCGCTGCAGAACATGAGCCAAGGCATCAGCGTGATTGATCGTGAGCAGCGGCTGGTGGCCTGGAACCGGCCGTACGCGCGCATGTTCGGTTTTCCCGATGAGCTGTTGCAGGTGGGGCGGCCGATCATGGACTTGACCCGCTGGGCCTTGCAGGCCATGCCGCAGCGCGGCGGTGATGAGCGCGCAGTGGACCGACGTCTGGCGTTCATGCGTGCCGGGACGCCGCACCTCACCGAGCGCGTGTTCCCCGATGGCAGCATCGTCGAGATACGCGGCAATCCAATGCCGGGTGGCGGCTTTGTGGCGACCTTCACCGATGTCACCGCGTTCCGCCGCAGCGAGCGTGAACTCAAGCGCAGCAACGAAACGCTGGAGCAGCGCGTGGGTGAGCGGACTGCGCTGCTGGAATCGGCCAAGCGGGAGGCCGAGCGCGCCAACGATGCCAAGAGTCGGTTCCTTGCTGCGGTAGGCCATGACCTGCTGCAGCCCCTGCACGCGGCACATCTGTTCACCGACACGCTGGCGCAGCAGGTGGAGTCGAGCCAACAGCAGCAGGCGGTGGTGCAGATACGCGGCGCGCTGGATTCCACCACCGATCTGCTGACCGGCCTGTTCGACATGTCGCGCTTGGAAGCCGGTGGCCTGGTGCCGCAGCTGCGTGATCTGCCGCTTGCCGAAGTGCTGGATCCACTGGCTTCGGAATTCCGCGCGTTGGCCTCGGCGCGAGGCTTGCATTTCCACTACGTGCCGACGTGCCTGTGGGTGAACAGTGACCCGCAACTGCTGCGCCGCGTGCTGCAGAACTTCCTCGCCAACGCGGTGCGTTATACGGCCAAGGGCGGCGTGCTGTTCGGAGTGCGGCGCGAGGGCGGGCGTGTGCGCATCGAAGTGCATGACACCGGGCCCGGCATCGCCAAGGGCGAACAGCGCAGGATCTTCGAGGAATTCCGGCGCGGTGAGGAAAGTAGTGGGCAGGGATTGGGGCTGGGGCTGGCCATTGCCGATCGCATCGCCGGCCTGCTGCATGCGCCGCTGGCGTTGCGCAGTGACAAGGGCAGGGGGACGGTGTTCTCGGTAGCGGTGCCGTCGGCCGATGCGCCACTGGCCTCTGTTGCGACCGGCCAGCCTGGCGGCGCCAGCAGCAAGGCGGTGTCGGTATTGGTGGTGGACAACGACCCGGCAGCACTGGCAGCACTGGCCGGCCTGTTGCGCGGCTGGGGTTACGCGGTGGCCGAGGCCAGCGGTGACGCGCAGGCGCAGGCGGCGATGGAGCGGCAGCCGGCGATGCTGTGGCTGTTCGACTACAACCTGGATGACGGTGATACCGGCACCGCGCTGCAGTTGCGTCTGGCGGAACGTTTCGGTGCACGGCCGACGTTGATTCTCAGTGCCGATGACAGCCTTTCCACACGCCGCGAAGTGATGGAACAGGGGCTGACCTTGTTGCAGAAACCCGTGCGGCCCCTGGCCCTGAAATCAATCCTGGATCGCCTGCTGGCTGCGCGGGCTTTGGCACCGAAGACCCAGGCGTAAGCACTTGGGTTCCGGTCGCCGGCCCTGGGTGCGCTCGCAGGGCATCGGGGTTTGCGTGTTGTGCAGCGGGATGTGGAACGGATGCGCGGCTACGCCCGGGCTTTGCGGCGTTTGGGTTTGCTGTTGCCACAGTAGGCTTCATGCAGTGCATGCATCACGCCCAGCGCCGGGCTGTCGGCCAGGGCGTAGTAAATGGTCTGGCCTTCGCGACGGGTGCTGACCAGGGCGCCTTCGCGCAGCACGGCAAGGTGCTGGGAAAGGGCTGACATCGACAAGCCCACCCTTGCCTGGAGTTCGCCGACCGACGCCTCACCCTCCACCAACTGGCACAGCACCCGCAGGCGGGCGGGGTGAGCAAGTGATTTCAGCAGCTGGGCCGCCTGTTCGGCGTGCACCTGCATCTGCTCAACGTCGATGTCAGTCGCATTCATGTATGGGGGCCCGCCGGGGGCTTGTGATTTGCTGGCGGCCAATATAGTTTAGAAAAATCTAAATTACAAAACGCGAGGGCTTCCATGAGCCAGATTCCGCAACCTGCACCGCACGTCGAAGCGTTCTTCGACCGCGATACCGGCACCTTCACCTATGTCGTCTACGACCAGGTGGATGGGGCGGCGGCGATCATCGACCCGGTACTGGACTACGACGCGGCCGGCGCGCGCATCGCCACCACATCGGCCGATGCGGTGCTCACCTTCGTGCGTGAGCGGCGGTTGAAGGTCGAGTGGATACTGGAAACCCACGCCCATGCCGATCACCTCAGTGCGGCGGGCTACCTGGCCGATACCTTGCACGCGCCGGTGGCCATTGGGCGCGGCATCATCCAGGTGCAGCAGCGCTTCAAGACATTGTTTGGCCTGGGCGATGAATTCACCGCCGACGGCAGCCAGTTCGACCGTCTGTTCGTTGATGGTGATCGTTTCAACATTGGCCCGATGCAGGCGCGGGTGATTGCCACGCCAGGGCATACCGATGACAGCCTGACCTATGTGGTCGGCGATGCGGCCTTCATCGGCGATACCGTGTTTGCCACGGATACCGGCACGGCGCGCTGCGACTTTCCCGGCGGTGATGCACACCGCTTGTTCACCTCGATCCAGAAGATCCTGTCGCTGCCGGAAACCACCCGCATCTTCCTGTGCCACGACTATCCCGGTGGCAAGCGCGAGGCGCAGCCGCAGACCAGCGTTGCTGCGCAGAAGCTGGACAACGTGCATCTGAAGGACGGCACCGACGAGGCCGCCTTTGTGCAGATGCGGCAGCAGCGCGATGCCACTCTTCCCGTGCCGCGGCTGATCCTGCCGGCGCTGCAGGTCAACATCCGCGGCGGGCGCCTGCCTGACGCCGACGCCAATGGCATCCGCTATTTCCGCCTGCCGCTGGGCCAGATGGGGCGCGTGCAATGAGTACCTGGATGAGCGCGCTGGGCGGCGGTGTACTGATTGGTCTGGCGGCTACGTTGTTGCTGTGGCTGACCGGCCGCATCGCCGGCATCAGCGGCATCGTTGGCGGCGTGGTGATGCCGCAGCGTGGCGAGGTGGCGTGGCGGCTGGCATTCCTGCTGGGCCTGGTCGGCGCCGGTGCCGCGTGGCTGTGGTGGGTGCCGGGCGCGTATGCGCCACGACAGGGTTTTTCACCGCTGTTGCTGGTGATTGCCGGCGTGCTGGTGGGCTTCGGCACGCGCATGGGCAACGGCTGCACCAGCGGTCACGGTGTGTGTGGGTTGGGCCGCCTGTCATTGCGTTCCTTGGCCGCGGTGGTGACCTTCATGTCCACCGCCATCGTGACCACGTATCTGCTGAGGCACGTGGCATGAGCAGCGTACGCATCACCGTGGCGGCGCTGTTGTCCGGTGCCTTGTTCGGGCTTGGCCTGGCGGTATCGGGGATGACCGATCCGCTGCGGATACTGGGCTTTCTGGATGTGTTTGGTGATTTCGACCCGGCGCTGTTGTTCGTGCTTGCCGGCGCGGTGCTGACCACGCTGCTGCTGTTCCGTTTCGTGTTGCGGCGGCCATCGCCGGTGTTCGCCGAGCGCTTTCAGATTTCGGACCTGCGCAGCATCGACCGGCCCTTGTTGCTGGGCGCGGCGTTGTTCGGCATCGGCTGGGGATTGGCAGGCTACTGCCCGGGTCCGGCGCTGGTCGGGTTGGGCGTGCTCTCGCCCGAGGCGCTGTGGTTTGTGCCGGCGATGATCGGCGGCATGGTGTTGCACCGGCTGGTGCGTGGGCGTTGATCAATGAAACCGCTGCCGGGCAGGGCCCGGCACTGGCGTTTTGCGTGGCCCGGTCATCGCTGGATGACCGGGCCTGCGATCTTACTTGGCGTTGAACTTGACGATGGTGCTGATTGCCGTCTCGTTGGGAATGGTCTTGATGTCGGCCCAATCGCCGCCGCCAACGCCGAAGTCCAGGCGCTTCACCGTGGCCTTGCCGGTCAGTACCGGCTGTGCGCCCGGTGCCCAGGTAAAGGTGAAGCTCACCGGCTTGCTGATGCCGCGCAGCTCCAGCGTGCCGTCGGCAGCGAACTGGTTGTTGCCCAGTGCACGGAAACCATTGGCGGTGTAACGGGCCTGGGCAAAGGAGGCGACGTTGAAGAAATCCGCGCCCTGCAGGGTGGAGTCACGGTCGCTGTTGCCGCTCTTGGCACCGGCCAGGGGAATGGTGACATCAAGCTTGGCAGCGGCCGGGTCTGCCGGGTCGAAGCTCAGCTGCGTCTGGAAGCCGGGGAACGTGCCGGTGAACACTTCACCGTCGTACTTGGTGGCAAACACCAGGATCGAGCCGGCCCCCGGGGCCTGCACATAGTCAGCGGCCAACACCGGCGCGGTGGCCAGCATGCCGGCAAGGGCGGCGGCCACGGCGGCCGGAGAAGTGAGCTTGATGTTCATGCGGATTCCTTTTGGGGGGAAGTGAGCCAACGCTGCGGAAGCATGCGGGCAAGGGTGGCATCACGTTGGTGAATATGGTGATAGAACGCAGCGCCAGCGTGTGCCAGCACCATCAGGATCAGCGCCCAGAAGCCCCATTCGTGGATGGCGTGGGACACCTGGCTGACCGAATCGCTGGGGGCGACCAGCTTGGGCATCTCGAACAGGCCAAACAGCTTGAACGGGCGCAGGCCGCTGGCTGAGTCGTACACCCAGCCGGCCACCGGGATGGCGAACATCATCACGTACAGCAGCCAATGCGTGGCCGAGGCAATGCGCTCCTGCCAGCGCGGCGTGCCGGGCACCGCCTCCGGCGCCCCGGCGTACAGGCGCCAGACCAGCCGGGCCGCCACCAGCACCAGCACGGTGATGCCGATGGATTTGTGCAGGGTGTAGATCCAGAAATACTTGGGCGTCTTGGGGAACTCGCCCATGATCAGGCCGACGATGCCCAGTGCCAGGATCAGCACGGCAATCAGCCAATGCAGGGATTTGCTGACGCTGCCCCAGCGCTCGGCGGTGTTTTTCAGGCTCATGGGTGGTTTCCTTGTTCAAGTTTCAGGGCGGCGTCTGCCGCGTCCTGGAGTGCATCGTCGGGCGGCAGGGAAGGGTTGTCCGCAGGCATGTCCGGCACTTCGGCGTTGCCATCGCGCACCGCCTCGGCCTCGATACGCAACTCCACGCGGTCGCCGATGACCGATTTCCAGGCGTCGATGCCGAAGTCAGCACGGCTCAGCGTGGTGGTGGCGGAGAAACCCGCCGTGCGCCGGAACGGTGGCAGCGGGTGACGCTTGAGCGCGTTGAGCGTGACCTCCAGTACCACCTCGCGGGTGACGCCGCGCAGGCTCAAGCGGCCGAATACGCGCGCATGCCCGGCATCCACGGCTTCGACCCGCTCGGACACAAACCGCGCCTGCGGGAAGCGCTCGCCATCAAGCAGGTTGCGGGCCAGCGTGGCCTGGTTCCATTTGTCGTCACCCAGATCCAGCCGGCTGATCGGCACCACCACGTCAAGCTGCGCACTGGACCAGTCATCCGGGTCGAACAGCAGCACGCCTTCGCTGCCCGATACGGTGCCCAATGCCTGCGAGAAACCGGCATGTTCAATGGCAAACAGCACGCGCGTGTGCACCGGGTCCAGCCGGTAGCGGTCGGTGCCGGCGTTGGCGGCAAGCGGCAGCAGGGCACAGCTGAGCAGCAGGAAGAGTCGCAGCAAGGTTCCGGCCCCATGGGTGAGTGCCACCGATTCTAGGCGGATGCAGGTCAGCGTTTGTGTCCGGATTGCGCAACGGTTTGTTACAGGGAGCATTCGCTGGCGGCACTGGTGCTTTGCCCCGTGTTCCGGTGGGCGCTAAAGTCGGCTCTCACGAAGGGGTTTGCGGCGTATTGTGCGCTGGCACCGGGAATCCACGGCAGCGCAGGGAGTGCCGAACCTTGATGAAATGGCTACTGGACTGTACCCGCCTGGCGGTGGTGCTGCTGCTGGTGGCATGGCCGGGCTGGAGCATGGCTTCCGAGCTTGCCGAGACGCCCCGCCTGCGTCGCCTGGGCGTGGCCGAGGGCTTGCCGTCGCGGATGGTGCTGGCCTTGGCGCAGGACCGCCAGGGGTATCTGTGGGCGGCGACCGATGACGGGCTGGCCCGCTACGACGGCAAGCAACTGCAGGTGTGGCGGCACGATCCGCAGCGTCCCGGCTCACTGCCCGGCAATATGCTGGAAGTGCTGGCCATCGATGCGCAGGACCGGATATGGGTCGGCAGCAACGGCGCAGGGCTGGCCATGCTGGATGCTGACCGCCGCCAGTTCCGCCGTTTCGCGCGTCTTGAGGAAACCTGTCCTCAACAGGTGTGGGCCCTGGCCAGCAGTGGTGCCGATCTGCTGGTCGGCACCAGCGGGGCCGGCATCTGCCGGCTTCACGCCGATGGCAGCGTGAGCCGTTATCAGCACCAGGCCGACGATCCGCGCAGCCTGCCCGATGACACCATCTATTCACTGCTGGCCAGCAATGGCGGCAAGGTGGTCTGGGTGGGGACGGCATCCGGGCTGGCGCGCTGGGACGCGGCCGACGGACGCTTCACCCGCATCGCCTCGCCACTGCTGCAGGACAAGGATGTGATCCGGCTCAGTGGTGACCGTGACGGTGGCATCTGGGCGGGCACCAGCCAGGGCCTGTACCGGGTATTGGACGACGGCACGGTGACACCTGCCCCGTGGCCGCAGGCGCAACAGGCGCGCGCGGCGATGGTGTTGCACGACCGAAATGGCGGCTATTGGGTTGGCAGCAGCAGCGGCCTGTACCGCGGTGACGCCCATACCCTGCAGTTGCTGGATGGCGACCAGGGAAGTGGTTTCCTGACCGCGCGCAGTGGGGTGCTGGACCTGTTGCAGGATCACGAAGGTGGCGTGTGGATGGCCATGCTCACCCAGGGGCTGGCCTACCTGCGGCCGGACTGGGCACGCTTCTCCACGCATTACCAACTGGATGGGCAGGCGCTGGAAAGCCTGTATCTGCTCAATGCGGCCGTGGACGGCGACGGCTTCCTCATCGCCGGCGGGCATGGGGTGCACCGGCTCGACCGTGACGGCCGCCTGTCGCTGCTGCTGGGTGACGCGCAACTGGGCAAGGGCAGCAACTGGTCGGTACTGCGTGGCGTTGACGGCCAGGTCTGGGTGGGACGTGCCGGCAGTGTTGCGCTGTACCGGCCCGGCGATGGCCGCGTCCAGCGCATTGACCTGGGCGTGGGCGATGACCCGCAGCGGCGCGCCGACCTGATGCGGCTGGCGCCTGACGGCAGCGTGTGGCTGTCGATCATCAACCACGGCCTGCAGCACCGCGCCGCGGACGGCCGGCTGTTGGCCGACTACCCGGCCGGTGGCGACTCGGGGCTGCCGGTGAAGCTGGTCGAACAGTTGCGGCTGGATGCCGCGGGCCGGTTGTGGGTGGCAGGGGGCGGCGGTGTGCTGCGGTTCGAGAACGGCCGCTTCACGCCGGTGCCGGGGATCGAACAGAGCATGGTGTACGACCTGGCTTTCACTGCGGAAGGTGAGCTGTGGCTGGGCCGCGAAGGGCGGCTGGAGTTCTACCGGCCGCAGGGGGGAGGTTTCGTTATGCAGCGCAGCCTGGGTGCGGCCGAGGGCGTACCCGCGGTGTCGATGGGTGGGCTGGTGCTGGGCTGTACGGGGCAGTTGTGGGCGACCACGCCGCGTGGTCTGGTGTGGTGGAACCCGCAGGGCCAGCGCCTGCAGGTGCTGAATGAACGCGACGGACTGCCGGATGTGGAGTTCACCAGCCGGCCGCCGGCACACAACGGCTGCGGTAGCGCGCTGGCGGTATCGGCGACCGGCCTGGTGGGGTTCGACCCGGATGCGGCGGTCGCTGGCAAGGCGATGTCGCAACTGGTGGTGGACGCGGTGCATGTGCGGCGCGAGGACGCCGTGCAGGAGCAGCGCCTGGCCGGTGAGGTGATCCAGCTGGGCCCGGATGATCGCGACCTGCGCGTGACCACGCGCGTGTTGTCCTTTGCCGACCCGCAGAGCCACCGCTTCCGTTTCCGCATCGATGGCTATGACCAGAACTGGGTGGAACTGGGGAGTGAGGGCGAGCGCATCCTGTCGCGTTTGCCTGCCGGCAGCCATCGTCTGGAGATGCAGGGCGCGGTGGATGATGGCGCGTGGACCGCCCCGCAGTCATTGCTGATCGAAGTAACGCCGCCCTGGTGGCGCAATGCCTGGGCCATCGCGGCGTATGTGCTGTTGGCGCTGTTGCTGATCACGGCGGCGGTGCAGGCCTACCGGCGTCGCGTGCAACGCCGCAGCGAATGGCAACTGGCCATCCACAAGCATGAACTGGCCGAGCAGGCATCGCTGGCCAAGACGCGCTTCCTGGCCACCCTGGGCCATGAAGTACGCACGCCGATGACCGGCGTGCTGGGAATGAGTGAGCTGCTGCTGGACACCGAGCTGGACGCACGCCAGCAGCGCTATGCCGGCGCGATACAGCAGGCCGGCACGCACCTGCTGCGGCTGGTCAATGATGCGCTGGACCTGGCGCGCATCGAGTCGGGAAAGCTTGAGCTGGAAAACCAGCCGTTCGACCTGGGATGCGTGCTGGAAGACGTGGTCCTGCTGATGGCGCCCATGGCCGAACGCCGTGGCCTTGTGTTCGAGCGTGGCGCGCCTTTGGCGACGCCGGTGCGCGTGCGCGGCGATGCGATGCGGCTGCGGCAGATACTGATGAACCTGCTGGGCAATGCGATCAAGTTCACCGAGCAGGGCAAGGTGGGCCTGTCGGTCACCTTGCAGCCGGACCACAGCGGCATCGAACTGGTGGTCAGTGACACGGGCCCGGGCATCAACGAGGAACAGCAGGAACGTCTGTTCCATCGGTTCGAGCAGGCCGAGGGTCCGCGCACGGCCTCGCGTTACGGCGGCAGCGGCCTGGGGTTGGCCATTTGCCAGGAACTGGCCATTGCCATGGGCGGTGGCATCACTCTGGAAAGCCGGCTGGGTGCCGGCACCCGTTTCTTCGTTGCGCTGCCGTTGCCCTGGGAGAGCGCCGCCGAGCCGGACACCGCTGGCAGCGAAGGCGCCGAACCGGCCATCGGCCGCGCGTTGAACGTGCTGCTGGTCGAGGACGACAGCACCGTGGCCCAGGTCATCAGCGGCTTGCTCAGCGCGCGGGGTCACCAGGTGGTGCATGCGCCACATGGTTTGGCTGCGCTGACGGAAGTGGCCGTGCATGCCTTCGACATCGGTCTGCTGGATCTGGACCTGCCGGCACTGGACGGCATGGCATTGGCCCGGCAGCTGCGGGGCTCCGGCTACGCGTTCCCGCTGATTGCAGTCACCGCGCGCTCGGATGCCGAGGCCGAGCGCCTGGCGCGTGAGGCAGGCATGGACGGTTTCCTGCGCAAGCCGCTGACAGGCCAGATACTGATGGGCGCCATCGCGCAGATACTGGCGCGCGGTCGCGGCACTCCGCCGCGGTCGACGGCGATGGGTGCGGGTGTGCAGGAGAGCCAGGCTTGATCAAGTGGTTGGTTGGCAGTGTGTTGAGTGCTGTGCTGGTGTTCGCCCCGGTGGCAGGGGCAGAGGTGCCCGCGACGCCGCAGCCGCGCCAGCTCACCGTGGCCGACGGCCTGCCATCAAGCAACATCAATGCGTTTGCCGAAGACCACACCGGCTACCTGTGGCTGGGCAGCCGCGACGGGCTGGCGCGTTACGACGGCCGCAACTACCGCATCTGGCGCGCCGAGGATGGCCTGCGCGACAACCAGATATGGAGCCTGCATGTGGATGCAGCCAACCGGCTGTGGATAGGCACGCAGAATGCCGGGCTGGTGATGCTGAGCGCGGACCGGCGCCGCTTCCACTTCCATGACAAGCAGCGTTTTCCGCAGATCAGCAGCAATACGGTCTGGGCAATCACCTCCACGCCCGATGGCAGCGTGTGGTTTGGCACCGCCACCGGCGGTCTGTACAGGTTGAACACGGAGGGAGTGATCCAGCGTTTCATGCCGGTGGCCGGTGACCCTCGCAGCCTGCCGGCCGCCGCGGTGACCTATCTGGTGACAACAGCCGATGGCAGCCTGTGGGTGGGCACCAAGGGTGGGCTGGCACGCTGGAATGGCGATGGGTTCGAGCGCATTGGCCAGGGCGTATTGCCGTCGGACCGGATCAACGGCTTGAAGGTGGATCGCCAGGGGCGGCTGTGGATCGCCACCAATGCCGGCCTGGTGGTGCGCCAGGCCGACGGTCGTTTCGAGCGCGCCTCCTGGCTCGGGGCGGGAACGCAGGACGTGTTCAACATGCTGGAGTTCTCCAGCGACGGCAGTTATTGGCTGGACACCGTGGATGGGCTGGGCCGCATCCGCAGTGGCAGCGTGCGCAACGTGCCGCTGTACAGCATGCAGGAGCGCGGGCTGGTCAAGCCCAACTGGACCAGCGCCTACGAAGATCGGGAGGGCGGGCTGTGGTTTGCCAGCACCAACGCCGGCTTGTGGCACCTGCCGCCGAGCTGGCGCCAGTTCTCGGTGCTGTCACGCCACCAGGACGATCCGGCCTCGTTGCGCAACCCGTATCCGCTGGCGCTGGCGCCCTCGGCTTCCGGGGGCGTGTGGGTGGTTGGCACGCGCGGGGCGCTGGATTGGTTTGATCCGGCAACCGGCGAGGTGCGGCACCACCTGGAAAGGGTCAACGGCAACAACTGGCCGCAGTCACTGGCTGAAGATCCGCTCGGGCAGGTCTGGATCGGCGGGCTGGACGAGCTGCTGCGTTACAACCCGCGCGATCACAGCGTGCGCCGTTGGCGCCGTGGTGATCTTGCCGACGCGGCGATGCTGGGCGATGCCGACATCATCCGCAGCTGTGATGGTGGCCGCATCTGGGTGTACTCGGAAGACGGCGGCATGCAGCAGCGCAACGCCGAGGGGCGGGTGCTGCTGCAGTTGCCGCTGGGGCAGTCAGGCCTGCCGTCCGCGCTGGTCGAAGACATGCAATGTGGCCCGCACGACAACCTGTGGCTGGCCACCGGCGCGGGGCTGCTGGCGTGGCAGCCGCAGCAGGGGCACTTTGCCCCGGTGCCGGGCGCGCCGGGCGGGCGTGTATCAACCTTCAACGTCACCGACAGCGGCGTGGTCTGGGTGGGCACGCTGGGGCGGATGGAAAGCTACCTGTGGGACGGGGAGCGCATGGCGCTGCTGGACACCGTTGGCGCAGACCGTGGCTTTCCGATGCTGACACCCAGCGACGTGGTGGTGGATGCACAGGGGGTGGTCTGGGCAATCAGTGCCCGCGGGTTGATCCGTATCGACCCGGCCAGTCGTTCGGTGCGTTTGTACGGCGTGCATGACGGCCTGCCCGGGCAGGAGTTCCGCCGGCGCACGCTGGTGCAGGCTCGCAGTGGTCAGCTGGCTGGCGGCACACCCGATGGCGTGGTGTTGTTCGAGCCCACGCTGGTCAAACCGTCCACGCGACAACCGCCGTTGGTGATTGAACGGGTCAGCGTGCGCCGGGGTGACGGTGTGCAGGACCTTACCCATGACGCCTTGCCGGTGGTGCATGAAAGCGACCGCGACCTGCGCATCGTCGCGCGGCTGCTGTCCTTTGCCGATTCGGCAACCAACACCTACCGCTTCCGGCTGGCCGGTTATGACACCGACTGGGTGGATGTCGGCGTGACCGGCGAGCGTGTGTTCTCACGGTTGCCGGCGGGGCAGTACCAGTTGGAAGTGCAGGCAGCGACGTCGGACAACGTGTGGTCGCGTGGCAGGACCCTGAGCTTCCGCGTGCAGCCGCCGTGGTGGCGCAGTGCGGGGGGCCTGGTGGTTTTCATCGTGCTGGGCGTTGCCCTGCTGTGGTGGGGCGGCTGGCTGTACCGGCGCCGGCTGCGCCGCCGCAGCGAATGGCAGTTAGCCCGGCACAAGCAGGAACTTGCCGAACAGGCGTCATTGGCAAAGACCCGTTTCCTGGCCACCCTGGGCCACGAAGTGCGCACACCGATGACCGGCGTGCTGGGCATGAGCGAGCTGTTGCTGGCCTCGGACCTGGATGAGCGGCAGCGTGGTTACACGCAGGCGATCGGCCGTGCCGGCGAGCACCTGCTGCGCCTGGTCAATGACGCGCTGGACCTGGCCCGCATCGAAGCCGGCCGTCTGGAGCTGCAGGTGCAGCCCTTTGACCTGCAGCAGTTGCTGGACGATGTGCGTGGCCTGATGGAGCCGCTGGCGCAACGTCGCGGCCTGGAGTTCACCCTGGAAAACACCGCGCCGCCACGCACGCGGGTCACAGGTGACGTGCTGCGCCTGCGGCAGATCCTGCTCAACCTGGTGGGCAATGCCATCAAGTTCACCAATGCCGGCGCGGTGGGTTTGCGCGTGCATGCAGACGAAGGCGGGCACGGTATTGGTTTTGCCGTGAGCGATACCGGGCCGGGCATCAGTGCCGAACAACGCAAGCGGCTGTTCCGCCGCTTTGAACAGGCCGACGGTGCACGCACTGCCGCGCGCTACGGCGGTAGCGGACTGGGGCTTGCCATCTGCCATGAACTGGCAGTCGCGATGGGCGGTGCCATCGACGTGGACAGCACGCCGGGCAAGGGCAGTTGTTTCAATGTGCAACTGCCGTTGGCATGGAATGTGGCACCCGAGGCCGATGTTGCGGGTGGTAGCGCAACTCCCTGGGCCGCGTTGCCGCCCCTGCAGGTGCTGCTGGTGGAGGACGACCCCACCATTGCCGCGGTGATCCGCGGCTTGCTTGAGGTGCACGGCCATGGCGTGGTGCACGCCGCACATGGGCTGGCGGCGCTGGCCGAAGTATCGACAACCCGTTTCGACATCGCGCTTCTGGACCTGGACCTGCCGGGCATCGACGGTTTTGGCCTGGCCCTGCAACTGCGCACGATGGGCTATGACATGCCGTTGATCGCCGTCACCGCGCGCTCGGACACGGAGGCCGAACCACAGGCGCGGAAGGCGGGCTTTGATGATTTCCTGCGCAAGCCGGTAACGGCGCAGCTGCTGCTGGAGGCGATGGCCGGCGTGCTCGATGCGCGTCAGCGACGTGAGCAGGGCCTGCCGCCGCGCTGAAGCCGGGTGTCACCAGCAGCGGCAGCGCATCCACAGAACGCTGCTGCGGCCCAGTCGGTAACGCGCCTGCGGCAGCAAAGTACACGGCATCGCCATCGCTGCTTCTGCAGGGCGTTTGCGGCCTCTCACCGTGTGTTTGGACGGGCTTATTCGGCCACTTCCTCCACGGCGCGCGGATGCGGCCGGTTCTCCGGCAACTGCCAGAACACCAGGGTCGAACTGAGCGTGATCGCACCCACGCAGACGAAGGTGGCATGCAGCGCGGCAGTCGCACCGTGGCCGACCAGATGCGTGCCGAATGTCGCCAACAAGCTGCCGGCGGTGGCGGCACCAAAGCCGGTGGCCAGCATCATCACCATCGACAGCAGGCTGTTGCCGCTGCTGGCCTGTTCCATGTCCAGGTCACGCAGGGTGACAGTGTTCATCACGGTGAACTGCATGGAGTTCACCGCGCCGAAGATCGCCAGTTGCACCACCTGCAACCACAGCGGCTGCTGCAGGTTGATCAGCGCGAAGCTGGCCATTGCCAGGCCCACGCAGACGGTGTTGATCATCAGGATGCGGCGGTAACCAAAGCGCTGTACCAGCGACACCGCCGCGCGCTTGGCGGCCATGCCGGCCAGCGCCACGGGGATCATCATCATGCCGGCGCGCATCGGGCTCATGCCCATGCCCACCTGCAGCAGCAGTGGAATCAGCAGCGGCATCGCGCCACTGCCGATGCGTGAGAACAGGTTGCCGAGAATGCCGATTCGGAAGCTGGCAACGTGGAACAGCGTCAGCGAGAACAGTGGCTCGCGGCTGTTGGCCGCGTGCAGCCAGTAGCCAACCAGCGCGGCAATGCCGATCACCGCCATCAGGATCACCAGCGCCTGCGCCGAGCCGACGGCCGAAACGCCGTCCAGCGCCAATGACAACGCCACCATGCCGAAGGCCAGCATCAGGTAGCCGGCCAGGTCGAAGCGGTGCTTACGCTGGGCATAGTGGTCGGGCATGATCCGCGCCGCCGCGACCAGGCCGATCAAGCCAATCGGCAGGTTGATCAGGAAGATCCAGTGCCACGACGCCACTTCCACCAGCCAGCCACCCAGCGTCGGGCCGAGCAGGGGGCCAACCAACGCGGGAATGGCGATGAAGCTCATCGCCGCCAGGAACTGATCGCGCGGCACCGTGCGCATCACCGCCAGGCGCCCCACCGGCAACAGCAGCGCGCCGCCAATGCCCTGCAGCACGCGCGAGGCCACCAGCCACTGCAGCGTCGGCGACAAGGCACAGGCCAGTGAGCCAAGGGTGAACAGGACGATTGCCGCTAGGAAGGTACGGCGCGTGCCGAAACGGTCGGCGATCCAGCCGGAGGCGGGAATGAAGGTCGCCACCGCCAACGCATAACTGAAGACCACCGACTGCATCTGCAACGGGCTTTCGCCGAGGCTGCGCGCCATCGCCGGCAAGGCGGTGTTGACGATGGTCGAATCCAGCATCTGCATGAAGATGGCCAGCGACACCAGCCAGAGCAGCGGCTTGTGGGTAGTGCTGGCGGGCGGCGGGCTGGAAACGGAACTGGTCATCAGGGCGCGTGGCGTGGGTGCGGGCCGCCATTGTCCTCCCTGCAGTGTGCAGGCGCTGCGTAGATCAGTCGCCGCCGCTGACTTGGTACAACGAACGGGCGGGATTGTCCGGGTCCGCGCGCAGCCAAACGGTGTGGTTCAACTCGCCGACGAGCACCGACCACGCTTCACCGTCGTAGCTCATGGCGCAGCTCTGCACGGTCATTGGGTTGAGTTCCAGCATCGGCTGGCAATCGCGTTCGATCAGCGGACGCAACGCCTTGAGCAACGCGGCGATGGGCGCATCGACGAGATAGCCTTGCTGGATGTGCATTTCGCCCATGGCTTCGTCGTAGCCGAGTACCGGCAAGCCTTCCAGCGTGACCGCGCCAGGTTTGAACGTGGCCTGGGCTTCGTAGCTCAGGTAGGTTTCGCCATCGTCGAAGGCGCTGATGTCACAGCGCTTCAATGCGAGCTGCGCGATGCGGGGCTGCCAGCGCGGCGACAGCTCGTGCAGCTTTACCACGCGCAGCTGGTCGCAGCGGCTGGGGAAATCTTCAATGCCGGCATTGAACATCACCAGGCGCTGGATGTTCTGGTTTGCTGCCAGCGTTGGGAAATCACGGCGCTGCAGTTGCAGCGGTTTGGACGCGGCATCGCTTGCATGGGCAGGCGCCCAACTGCTGGCCACAACCGGAAGAACCGCCAGCAACACGGTGTGCAGTGATCGCATGTTCCGTTCCTTGAATGCACGCGTGCCGGGCGAGGGCAGGCCACTCGCCCGGCAGTTTGGGTTCAGCGGCGGCTGAGGCGGTGTACGGCGTCCACCAGCACGGCGACATGGTCCGGGTTCATATCCGGCGACATGCCGTGACCCAGGTTGAAGATGTGGCCTTCGCGCGAACCGTTGTTGCCGGCGGCGTAGCTGTCCAGCACCTTGCCCACTTCGCGGGTGATGGCCTCGGGCGAGCCGTACAGCGTGGTCGGGTCCAGGTTGCCCTGCAGCGCGACCTTGCCGCCGGCCGCGCGGGCGGCGTCTTCCAGCGAAATGGTCCAGTCCACGCCGACGCCCTCGGCGCCGCTGGCGGCCAGTTCGGACACATATTGGCCGGTGCCCTTGCCGAACAGGATCAGCGGCGTGCGCTCGGCGCCTTCGCCACGCTTCAGTTCGGCGGCGATGCGGTTGAGGTAACGCAGCGAGAATTCGCGGTACATCGCCGGGCCAAGCACGCCGCCCCAGGTGTCGAACACCTGCAGCGCCTGTGCACCGGCCGCGCGCTGCGCCGACAGGTAGGCGATGACCGCATCGGTCACCACGCTCAGCAACTTGTGCAGGGCCTTGGGCTCGTTCAGGGCCATGGCCTTGATGCGGGCGAAATCCTTGCTGCCGCCGCCTTCAATCATGTAGCAGGCCAGCGTCCACGGGCTGCCGGAGAAGCCGATCAGCGGCACCTTGCCGTCCAGCTCGCGGCGGATCAGGCGCACCGCGTCCATCACATAGCCCAGCTCGGTTTCCATGTCCGGCACGGCCAGCTTGTCGACGGCGGCAACATCGCGGATCGGGTGCTTGAACTTGGGGCCTTCGCCATCGACGAAGTACAGGCCCAGGCCCATCGCGTCGGGCACGGTGAGGATGTCGGAGAACAGAATCGCCGCATCCAGGTCAAAGCGCTCCAGCGGCTGCAGGGTCACTTCGCAGGCCACTTCCGGATGCTTGGCCATGCCCAGGAAGCTGCCGGCGCGGGCGCGGGTGGCGCGGTATTCCGGCAGATAGCGGCCGGCTTGGCGCATCAGCCAGACGGGGGTGCAGTCCACGGGTTCGCGGCGCAGGGCGCGCAGGAAGCGGTCGTTGCGAAGTGGGCTGGTCACGAAGAAACTCCTGGACAGGGAACGGCGCCGGCCGCGGCATGCGGCCAGGGGAGGGCCGATCAGGGTTGTTACAGGCCGCTGGTGAACATCACCTGGAAGCCGCGTTTGATCTGGGCGTCACGGCCTTTCTCGAAGGCCTGCTGGGCTTCTTCCTGATGCAGGAACAGCTCCCGGCGCAATTGCACGCGGCCGCCGATCTGGCCACTTTCACGCTGCAGCTCCCAGCCGCCGAGCAGGTCCGGCACCAGGGTGAGCTGTACATAGCGGGGGGCTTCGTTGCCGCTGGGCGGCTGTTGCAGTAGGACGCGCATGGCGCTGATTGTAGCCGCTGCGCGGGTTTTCGGCCGCTTTGGAGCCGGACACAAACGGCTTACCCCTCCCCAACCCTCCCCTTGGCCCGCGGCCAAAGGGAGGGAGCTGATCATGCTGTGGCGGTGAGATCGCCGTGCAGCGGCTGTTACCCCTCTCCCTTTGGCCGCAGGCCAAGGGGAGGGTTGGGGAGGGGTAATGCGCTACCGCTTCAACCCAGCCGCAATACCTCCAGAACCGCCGCCTCGTCCACATCCGGCACTACTTCGGCCTTGCCGATGCCACGCCACAGCACCAGGCGCAGGCGGCCGGCGATGTTCTTCTTGTCCAGGCGCATGTGCGCCAGCAGGGCTTCGGGTTTCAGCCCGGCGGGAATGGTCACCGGCAGCCCGTAGGCCACCAGCAGCTCGCGCAGTGTGTCGGTATCGGCCGTCGTGGCCATGCCCAGTGCCGCCGACAGGCGCGCGGCCAGCACCATGCCCACGGCCACGGCTTCGCCGTGGTTGAGGTTGTCGTTGCCCGGGGCGCCGTAGCCCTGCGCGGTCTCGATGGCGTGGCCAAAAGTGTGGCCGAGGTTGAGCAGGGCGCGCTCGCCTTTCTCCAGCGGGTCGCGTTCGACGATCTCGGCTTTGTGCTCGCAGCTGCGGGCGATGGCCTGGGCCAGTGCGATGTCAACGCCGGCCAGCAGTGCTTCGCGCTCGGCCTGCAGCCAGCGGAAGAACAGTGGGTCGCGGATGGCGCCGTACTTGATCACTTCGGCCAGCCCGGCGCGCAGCTCGCGTACCGGCAGGCTGCGCAATGCGCTGGTGTCGGCGATCACCGCACGCGGCGGATGGAACGCGCCGACCAGATTCTTGCCCTGCGCGATATCCACCGCGGTCTTGCCACCGACCGAGGAATCCACCATCGCCAGCAAGGTGGTCGGCAACTGCACGCAATCCACGCCGCGCATCCAGCAGGCGGCGGCAAAGCCGGCCAGGTCGCCCACCACGCCGCCGCCCAGCGCCAGCACGCAGGCATCGCGGGTGGCACCCAGTGTGGCCAATGCGTTGATGGCACCGCCGAAGTTCTCCAGCGTCTTGGAGGCTTCGCCGGCGGGGATGATGTACTCGCCGATTTTCAGCTCGGGGCGCGCGGCCTGCAGGGCCTGGCGCACGCGCGCCAGATACAACGGGGCGACGGTGTCGTCGCTGGCCAGCAGGACATGGCGGCCACGGATGGCGCCGGTCAGCAGGTCGGGTTCGGACAGCAGGCCCGGACCGATGTGGATGGAGTAGGGGAGTTCGCCGCCAACGGCGACAGTGCGGGGGGAAGCGGTCATGCGGAGAGTTCCGGAAGCTGCCATTGCGCGGCAAGCCGCACCACCAGCTGGGCGGTGGCTTCGGCGGGGGAATAAAGGTCGGTGTCGATGGTCAGGTCGGCCACTTCGCGGTACAGCGGATCGCGCAGTTCGGCCATGGCCAGCAGCACCTGTTCGCGGTCGGGCCGCTGCAACAGGGGCCGGGTCTTGTCGCGTTGCAGGCGCGTGAGCTGCGACGGCACGCTGACCCGCAGGTAGACCACGAAGCCGCGTGCATGCAGGCGCTGGCGGTTGTCGGCATCAAGCACCGCGCCGCCGCCGGTGGAGATCAACTGGCCGCGCTGCGCCAGCAGGTCTGCCAGTACCCGTTTTTCATGGGCGCGGAAGCCGGGCTCGCCGACGTTGTCGAAAATGGTGGGAATGCTGGAACCCACGTCGTCGACGATGGCCTGGTCGGCATCAACAAACGCCAGCCCGAAGCGCTCGGCCAGGCGGCGGCCGATGCAGGTTTTACCGGCGCCCATGGGGCCGACCAGGATGAGATTGGGGGCGGGATTCATTGTCAGGCGATGCTAGCACCTCGTGTCAGTGCCTTAACACGGTAGCAGCCAAGCTCGCAGGCTCCACGAAATGGTTCGTGGTGCAACCAAGGAGTCGGACATGTCAGTGGCGAAAATCATTGAAGTCAGCGCGTCGTCCAAAACCAGCGTCGAAGATGCGGTGCGTTCCGGGTTGAAAAAGGTCGCTGAGACCGTCAAGGGCATCCAGGGCGCCTGGGTCAACGAAACCAAGGTGGTGACCGATGGTGATGGCAACATCACCGAATGGCGGGTCAACCTGCGGATCACTTTCCTGGTGCAGTAAACCGCCCGGTGCACTGGGGCGGTGCGGGCGGGAAGCGGCTGTACCCGTGCCACACGCCTGGCCGTCCCGGTTGCTTTACGCCAGGCAGGGAAGTTCGCATGATTGCCGGCACCGTCGCCACAGACATGCCGGTGCACGCCCCGCCTGATGAACGGTCCACTTTTCCGATGGCGCTTTGGTGCCGTTGAATACGACGAAGCCCGGCGCGAGCTGTATGTGGCGGGTTTGTCGGTGGAAATGGAAAACCGGCCGCTGGAAGTGCTGTCACTGCTGCTGCGCCACGCAGGCGAGGTGGTGACCAAACAGGAACTGTTTGCGCAGGTGTGGGCCGGCCGGCCCACGGTTGACCATGTGCTTTCCACGGCGGTGGGCAAGCTGCGCAAAGTGCTGGAAAGCGCGGGCGAAAACCGGATCGTCACGCTGCCCCGGGTGGGCTATCGGTTCGATGGTGCGCTGGAAAAGATGGCCGTCGGCCAGCCACTGAGCAGTGCCCTGTGCCTGCAGCAGGGGCAGGCGGTGCCCGGGCGCGGCAGCCTGGTGCTGGAGCGCCTGCTGGGCCGCACACTTGGCAATGAAGTATGGCTTGCGCGGCAACCGCGCAGCCGTGAGCCACGGGTGTTCAAGTTCGCGCTGGATGGGGAGCACCTGCACAGCCTCAAACGCGAAGCGACGGTGGCCCGCGTGCTGCAGGAGAGCCTGGGGGAGCGCGCCGATCTGGTCCGCGTGCTGGACTGGAACTTCGAGCAGCCGCCGTTTTTCCTGGAGTGCGAATACGGCGGCAGTTCGCTGCTGGAATGGGCGGAGCAGGGCGGGCTGTCGGCGTTGACGCGGCCGCAGCGGATCGGGGTGTTTGTGCAGATCGCCGATGCGGTGGCTGCCGCGCATGGCGTGGGCGTGCTGCACAAGGATCTCAAGCCTTCCAACGTGCTGGTGTCTGCGCGGGGCGCGGATTGGCAGGTCAGGCTTGGCGACTTCGGCAACAGCCGTCTGCTGCAGCCGGAACGGCTGGCGGCGCTGGGCATCACTGGGCTGGGACTGACTGTGGAGGACGGCGCAGCGGCGGGCACCGCGCTGTACCTGGCGCCCGAGCTGATCGTCGGGCAGTCGCCGAGTGTGCGCAGCGACGTCTACGCATTGGGAGTGATGCTGTACCAGTGCCTGGCAGGCGATCTCCAGCGCCCGCTGGCGCCGGGTTGGGAGCGGGATATCGACGATCCACTGCTGTGCGCGGATATCGCCGGTGCCACCGATCTTGATCCGGCGCGGCGCATGGACAGCGCGGCCGAACTGGCCGGGCGGCTGCGCCAGCTGCCACAGCGGCATGCCGAGCAGCAGCGCCGTGCCGCGCAGGAACAGGCCGAGGCGGCCTTGCGCCGTGCCGTGGAGCGCAATGCCGCGCGTCGGCCATGGCTGCTCACCGCCATGTTGATGTTGGCGCTGGGTGCCGTCGGCAGCGGCCTGTTGTGGCGGCACAGCGAGGCGCAACGCGTCCTGGCCGAGCAGCAGGCGGCGCGGGCGGAAGCATCGATGCGTTTCTTCGACCAGGCGTTGGCCACGCTGAGCACCGGCACCAGCGGCTATGGCCATGACCCGACCATCCGCCAGATGCTGGAATACGTATCGGCACCGGGCAACGCCGCGCTGAGCGATGACCCCCGGGTGCGTGGTGACCTGCGCACGTTGATGGGGCGCTCCTGGCGCCTGCTCGGCGAGCCGATGCGCGGGGCGGACGAGTACCGCGCCGCGGTGCAGGACTATGCGCAGGCCTTTGGCCGGGACCACGAACGCACGCTGCAGGCACGCTATGCACTGGTCCGCACGCTGTCCTACGCACAGACCCCGGCAGCCTTCCGCGAGGCCGAGGCCCTGCTGGCCGAAACCGACCGCCTGGCCGGTGAGCGACTGCAGCAGGACAACGCAGTGGCCCTGCGGGCGGCACTGGAGCGGGGCATCTACCATTTGTGCCGGTTGCAGCCGGACCTGGCGCTGCAGGCGCTGCGCCGGGCCGACGCGTTGCAGCGGCGGATTGCCGCCGATGACGCGGTGACGGCGGCGCTGATCCGCGCCGATGTCGCCGAAGCCCTGCGCCGTACTGGCCAGCCCCAGCAGGCATTGGCCTGGCTGGAGACCGCAGCCGATGACCCGCTGCTGGCGCCGGTGCGTATCGGCGAGGTCAGTACGGCCCTGCTGAAATCGGCCAGGGCCCACGCCCTGCACGACCTGGGCAGGGACACCGAGGCATTGCCGTTGATGCAGGCGGCGGTGGAGGAAAGCACCCGGTTCCTGGGCCCGGACGACTATCTCACCCTGACCCAGCGCTCGGCCCTGGCCCGTATCCACGCCGCCAGTGGCAACTGTCCGCTGGCCTTGTCGCTGGCCCGCGATGTGCAACGGCGCATGGCCGGGCGCTTTGGTACCCGGATGCAGGCTAGCCTGATCGAAACCGGCCACCTCGGTGGGCTTGAACTGCAGTGCGGTGAACATGCCACGGGTATCGGGCACCTGCAGCAGGCCGAGCAGCAGCTGCGGCTGGGCTTTGGTGGTGACAGCGCCACGGTGCGGACCTTCGGGGCACGGCTGGCTGCAGCCTCGCGGTAATCCTGTGCGGCGGCAAACGCCACCTTGAAGGTTGCTTGAACCCTGCGTGAGGACGGTGTGCCGGCCTTTGGCGATAGTGCGGCCGACGCCTGGCGGGGGCCGGGCAGGGAGAGCGCGATGGACGAGGAATACGGTGGGGGCCACGTCGGGCCGGCCGATCCGGCTGCCACGGAGGCCGGATCACGCGAGCAGGTGATCGGCGCGGTCCTGGCGCATGTGCTGGGCATCGTCCTGCCGGTGGGCCTGGTCGGCATCCTGGTCATACGCCTGATCAAGCGCTCCGACACCGGCCGCACCTTTCTGGAAATGCAGGCCACGGAGGCATTGAACTTCGGCCTGACCATGAGCGCGGCGTTGTTGCTCAGCCTGCTGTTGATTCCGTTGCTGGTCGGTCTGGTGCTGGCCCCGGCGGTGCTGGTGTGCAACCTGGTGTTCTGTGTGATGGCAGCGGTGAGGGTCAGCAAGGGGCAGGCCTGGCGGTTTCCGTATGCCCTGCGCCTGGTCCATTGAAAACGTGCCTGCCGATCGTCGGCAGGCTTGCGAACGTGATGCGGGAGAGGAGTGATGAACATGCGTACGTGCAGATGGAATCGAGCAGTGCTGCAACGGGTGCTGGTGTTGCTGGTGGCGCTGTTGCTGGCGGCGTGCAAGAGCGAGGCACGCAAGGATTGTGAGCGCAACGCCGACAGCATCGGCGCCAACAAGGCCGCCTGCAAAAACCTGTGACATGCAGCTGGCCAGCCGCTGGGTCAGCACGTGTTCCCGTGCTGGCGCGTGCATCGGGGAGGAGATCGACATGACTGACCGCAACTTCATCAGCAGGACGGCCGCCAGGCGCGGCTGCCTGCTGGCAGCAATGCTGACCCTGGTGGGCTGTGGCGGCGAGCCGGCGGCCACATCAACGCCGCAGGACTCGACGGCTGACGGCGCGCATCAAACGGCTGTGGCAGCGGCGCCTGTGCATACGCCCAGCGCGCCTGCGGTGGAACACAGCCCGGCGCAGGACTCCCTGTTGACCCCGCCGGCATGGATGCCAGCGGACTGGGACCGCAATGCATTCCGTGGCGATGCCTATGGCAACAGCAGTTTTCAGCTGGACCCGCCGCTGCAGCATTCACTGCGCCAGGAAATGCAGTTGACCACGCCGTTCACGCTGTGGGCGGTGGCCCATGACAGTTTGATCGACGAACGTTTCGAGCCGGTCTGGGTGTGGTGGGCGGCGTTGCGCTCGTGCGAACAGGGCATTGCCATGAGCGAGGACCTGGCGGGGGAGTTTGGCGACCGCGCACGCGGCCAGGCGGCAGTGGTCAGCGCCCGCCAGGCGTTGCAGGCTTTCGCTGCCAGCCAACCGCCGGCGCTCACCCTGCATTTCATGGTGCAGATGGGCAAATGGAACGAGGCCACCGGCAATTTTCCGCTGACCACCGCGCTCTGGCATGGCGCCACCAACATCGATGCGCGGCAGGTGGAACGCCAGGTCGAACAGCTCTCGCCCAACGGTGCCACGGTGACATTGGGGTCCGACCGCGACGGCAACTGGCAACTGCGCGAGGCGCAGGCACCGATCTCCGATATTGCCTGCGTCAGTGCCGATGGCCAGCGGCTGTATCGGTTCTCGCGACAGTCCCAGTGGTTTGTCGTGTTCGGTGACGCGCAGCCGGGCATGGGCGGTTTGATCGACCACCGCGCCCCGGCGCAGGTGCCGGCACCCAACATGGACCGCGCCGCGGCGGCGGCCTTCAGCCAACGCAACCCCGAGCGCCGGGCGATGGTGTCGGTCACCTTCACACCGGGTGCGCCGGGATTCGTGGCCGGCACCCGTCATTCGGTGGTGCGCGCGGTGCTGCGCAAGGCCGTGGTCACCGATGCGGTTGACGGCACGACACTGGCCGAGCGCGATTACTGAGCAGCAGGTGGGTTTGGCGTCGAAGACGCACGCAGACAAGGGAGAGGGTGATGAAAACCATCGGGAAAGCACTGCGGGTATCGCTGCTGCTGGCGCTTGCCGCCTGCAGTGATGGAATGAAAGGCACGTTCGAGGGCGGCGTGATGGGCGAGCAGGCCATCACCTTCCATGGCAATGGCAAGGCCACACAGGCGGCGGCAGGCGTGCAGGTGGAGCTGGAATACGACGTGGAAGGCGACACCATCACCCTGCGCAATCCGCACCAGCCTGGCGTGTCGTTCACGCTGACCCGGCGCAATGCGGACCTGCTGATTGGCGGGCCGATGGGGCTGGTGGAATTCAGACGCAGGCAATAGCCGTGCCGGTCAGTCGTGCGCGCCCTGTGCCGGCAGCGGCTGGCGTTGCGCATCCAGCGCGATGGTGCGGTCGGCGATGTCCGGCAGGGTGCGCAATGCCTGCCGGCTGACGCGCTCGTAGAACTGCACGAAACGCTCCACCTGCGGCCGGCTCATGCTGGTACGGCCGGGCGAGGCCTGTTGCAGCGCCTGCTCCTGCTGCCAGCGCCACTGCGGCACCACCGCGAAGCCGGGCGGCTGCAGGAACCACAAGCGGTCAAAGCGTTGCCAAAGCACGGGGTAGTCATCGGCCAGTGCCTGGTTGCACCAGCGGCGCCAGGTGCCGTCGGCATCGGCGTCGCGCTCCAGCGCATTCAACGGTGTCTGCAGGGCAGCGTCGGCTTCGGCGGGAGTACCCAGGAACCAGCCTTCAAATACCAGCAGGTCCAGCGGTTGCTCGATGCGGTTCCACTGCAGCTCAGGCACGCGCTCGTCGGCGAGTTTGTCAAAACGGGGCAAGGCGAACGGCTGCCCTACCTTGGCGGCATCCAGTGTGGACAGTGCCAGCGCAAGATCGTGCGTGCCCGGCGGGCCGCGCGTGGCCAGCAACGGGTGGATGCGGTCGGCAAGGCGCTGGCGCTGGGCGCGGGTGAGGTAGGTGTCGTCGATGGACAACGCTGCGGCACACAGGCCGCGTGAGCGGGCCAGTTCAACCACCTGCGCGGCCAGTGTGGATTTGCCGCTGCCCTGCACGCCGCTGATCGCAAGCACCGGAGTGGACGCACTGCTGGCCAGCGCATCGTCCAGCGCCTGTGTCACCAGCGTCTGCGAAAAGCGGCGGGGGGAAAAACGGTGCGGAACGGGGGACATGGCGCCACAATAGCCCAATCCCGTGCTGTCCGAACTGGAACCATGACCGATCTTTATGCAGAAGCGCTTTCGACCTTCGCCTCGTTGTTTGAAGAGGCCAAGGCCAGCAAGGAAATCGATGCCACGGCAATGACCGTGGCGACCGCCGACGTCGATGGCCGGCCGTCGGCACGCACCGTGTTGCTCAAGGCGTTCGATGCGCGCGGCTTTGTGTTCTACACGCATCTGGACAGCCGCAAGGGCCGCGAGTTGCATGCCAACGGCCAGGTGGCGTTGTTGTTCCTGTGGCGTAGCCTTCGCGAGGCTGGCATCCAGGTGCGGGTGGAAGGCGAGGCACAGCTGGTGTCGGCGGCCGAAGCCGACGCGTACTTCGCATCACGGCCGCGCATGAGCCAGATCGGTGCCTGGGCATCGGCACAATCCCAGCCGCTGGCTTCGCGCGAGGAGTTCGAGCAACGCCTGGCCAGTTTTGAAGCGCGTTTTGAAGGCCGCGAAGTACCACGCCCGGAAGGCTGGAGTGGCGTGCGCGTGGTGCCCCGGCGCATCGAGTTCTGGTACGGCGCCAACTTCCGTCTGCATGAGCGCTGGTGCTATGAAGCGGATGCCGCAGGCCAGTGGAGCAAGCAGCTGCTTTTCCCATGAGTGAACAGCGCTTCCATGTGCGGCGGGCGCAGGCTGGCGATTGGCCGGCCTGGGCCGCGTTGCGCAGGGAGCTGTGGCCCGACGCCGAAACCACGTTGGCTGATCTGCAGGAATTGCTGGAAGCCCCCGGGAGCCTTTGCCTGCTGGCGTTCGATGGGGCCGGGAATGCGCTGGGGCTGGCCGAGGCCAGCCTGCGCACGGACTACGTCAACGGAACATCCAGCTCGCCGGTGGGCTTTCTGGAGGGCTGGCTGGTCCGTGAATCGTTCCGCCGCAGCGGGGCAGGGCGCGAGCTGGTGGCCGCGGTGGCGCAATGGGCGCAGGCGCAGGGCTGCAGCGAGCTGGCTTCCGATACCGCGTTGGACAATCTGCCGGCACAGGCCGCGCATGCTGCTTGCGGCTTCACCGAAACCGAGCGGGTGGTGTATTACCGCATGCCGCTGGGCGGGGCAGCGCGATGAGGCTGCACCCGCTGTATCGCATCACGGTGTTTGTACCGCCGGCGCATCTGCAGGCATTGAAGGCCGGCATTCTTGCCGTGGATGATCTTGCCGCTGGCGGGTATTCGCAGGGCATGTGGGAATCGGCGCCGGGGCATGAACAGTTCCGCGCAAACACCGGCACCTTGAGTGCCTGCGGCGAAGCCGGGCAGCTGGTGCGCGAGCCCAGCGTGCGGCTGGAGTTCTGCATACCGCGCGATGCGCAGCGCCTGCAGCGCTTGCTTGCGGCGGTTGCCGCGCATCATCCCTGGAACAGCCCGGCGGTGTTCGTCGATGCAATGGAGTTCGCAAGCCCATGATTGGCCCACGCCGCATTGTCTGCCTGACCGAAGAACCCACCGAAACGCTTTACGCATTGGGCGAGCAGGAGCGCATCGTCGGCATCAGTGGCTTTACCGTGCGGCCACCGCAGGCGCGGCGCGAGAAGCCCAAGGTCAGCGCGTTCACCAGTGCCAAGGTGGATGAAATATTGAAGTTGAAGCCGGATCTTGCGATTGGCTTCTCCGACATCCAGGCCGACATTGCCGCCGAGTTGATCCGCAACGGCGTGGAGGTGTGGATTGCCAACCATCGCAGTGTGGCCGGCATCATCGATTACATCCGCCGCCTGGGCGGGCTGGTGGGCGTGGCCGAGCGCGCCAATGCCTACGCCGATGAACTGCAGCGCGGGCTGGACGCCATTGCCGCGCAGGCTGCGTTGCTGCCGCAGCGGCCGCGTGTGTATGTCGAAGAATGGGACGAGCCGATCATCACCGGCATCCAGTGGGGCGCCGAGCTGGTGGAGATTGCAGGTGGCGTGGATGTGTTCCCGGAGTTGTCGCGCGAGCCGCTGGCCAAGGCGCGCATTCTCGCCAATGGTGACCCGGTGATTGCCCGCAACCCCGACATCATCATTGGCTCATGGTGCGGCAAGAAGTTCCGCCCCGAGCGCGTAGCGGCACGTCCGGGTTGGGCGGCGATCAACGCGGTGCGTGACGGCGAGCTGCACGAAATCAAATCGCCGCTGATCCTCCAGCCTGGCCCGGCGGCATTGACCGACGGCGTGCAGGCGATCGCGCAGATCATCCAGCAATGGTCGAAACGAGCAGGGCGCTTGTAGGAGCGGCCTTGGCCGCGAAGCAGGCAGCAACCAAACCGCCAATTGACCTGAAATCAGGTGCATCCGCCGGATGTGGGGGCGGCATAAGCAGCGAAGCTGGTGATGCGCGAAAGGCCGCAAAAGCCCACCCCTCCCCAACCCGCCCGGCCCGAAGGCATAGCCTTCGGTCGTTCATCAGGCCGCGCGCCGGTGGCGCGCAAGCAGGCCTTCTTCACCCCCTTTGCTGCGCAAAAGGGAGGGGGCTCATCCCCTCGGCGCCAAGCCCGTATAACGCGCACGCGGTCGTATCAACGTACCCAGCGCCTGTTGTTCCAGTGCATGCGCCAGCCAGCCGGTCAGGCGCGCGGTGGCAAACATCACCAGCGCATGTGCGCCTGGCAACTCATGCACATAGCAGATGGCGCCCAGCATGCCGTCGATGTTCGGCCGCTGGCCGCTAACTTCCTCGGTCGCCGCCAACACCGCTTCCACATGCCGCATGCGCGGCGAGTTGCCGCGCAGTTCGCGCAGCAGGCGCAGCACTTCGGCACCGCGCGGGTCGCCTTCGGGATACAGCAGGTGGTTGAAGCCGGGCAGCTCGTCGCCACGCCGCCAGCGTTCGGAAACGAAGGTGGCCGCTGATCCGCTGGCTTCTGCGTCCACCAGCAGGGCGTGCGCGCGTGCGGTGGCGCCGCCGTGGCGTGGCCCGGACAGCGCCGCCAGGCCCGCACTGACGGTGGCATGCAGGTGCGCGCCGGTGGAGGCGACCACGCGTGCGGCAAACGCGGAGACATTCAGTTCGTGGTCGGCGCACAGCACCAGGGCCACGCGCACCAGCTCGGCAAAGGCCGCGTCACCGGGAACCCAGGCATCGGCGAGCAGGCGGTGTACGGGCCGCGCGTCCGGCTCGGTACCCACCAGCAGGGCGGCGTTCTGTCGCAGCAGCAGGGCCGCGACCTCGCGGCGCACCGCGGCGGCGGCATTGAGCGATTGCCGTTGCTCCAACGCCAGCAGCGGGATGCAGGCCATGGCGCGTTCCACCGGCGGCAGGCCGGGGTCCAGTGCGAGGCTGGCGATGCGCTGCGGCCAGGGCGCGGGCGCGGTTGCCGTGAACGGATCCTGCTCCTCGCATTCCCACAGCAACCGCGCGATGTCCTCAAGGCTGGCGCCTGCCTGCGCGGCCGCCACGGCCGAGCGGCCACGGTAGTACGGCGCATCGGGGCGGATCAGCGAGATGCGGGTTTCCAGCACCGGCAGGCCGCGGTCCAGGCTCTGCGCCGCGCCGCGTTCGGCACCGCGCCCGGCACGTTTGCGCTGCGCCAGCCGCTCCACCTCGGCACGCAGGTAGACCCGGCTGCGTGCCGAGGCGCCCGGCCGCGAACTGAGCTGCCCGCGGCTGACATAGGCGTACAGCGTGGCCGGGCTGATGCCGAGCAGGGCGCAGGCTTCGTTGGCGGGGATCAGTTCGGGGTCGAGCGCGTCGGACATGGCGTATTCAACAGGTTGATTCATTGAATCAAGATTGATCAATGCATCTGATGGTGACAGATTAACCGTCACAGCGGAATGGCATGCTCGCCACCGCCCAGCCACAAGCCAGGAGCCAACCCATGAGTCTTCCTTCCGCCGGCGCTGCTTTCCGCGCCGCACTGGCCGCCGAATCCCCGCTGCAGGTCATCGGTGCGATCAACGCCAACCACGCGCTGTTGGCCAAGCGCGCCGGTTATCGCGCCATCTACCTGTCCGGTGGCGGCGTCGCTGCGGGCTCGCTGGGCCTGCCGGACCTGGGCATCAATACCCTGGAAGATGTGTTGATCGATGTGCGCCGCATCAGCGATGTCTGCGACCTGCCGCTGATGGTGGACATCGACACCGGCTTCGGCCCCAGCGCGTTCAACATCGCGCGCACGGTGAAGTCGCTGATCAAGGCCGGTGCGGGCGCGTGCCACATTGAAGACCAGGTCGGCGCCAAGCGTTGTGGTCACCGCCCGGGCAAGGAAATCGTGACGCAGGGTGAAATGGTGGACCGCGTGAAGGCTGCCGCCGATGCCAAGACCGACCCGGATTTCTTCCTGATCGCGCGCACCGACGCCATCCAGATGGAAGGCGTGGACGCCGCCATCGAACGTGCCATCGCCTGTGTGGAAGCCGGCGCCGACGGCATTTTTGCCGAAGCTGCTTACGACCTGGAAACCTACAAGCGTTTTGCCGATGCGGTGAAGGTGCCGCTGCTGGCAAATATCACTGAATTCGGCGCCACGCCGCTGTTCAGCCGCGATGAACTGGCTTCGGCCGGCGTGGCGATCCAGCTGTTCCCGTTGTCGGCGTTCCGCGCGGCCAACAAGGCGGCGGAGAACGTTTACGAAACCATCCGCCGTGACGGCCACCAGCGTAATGTGGTGGACAGCATGCAGACCCGCGAGGAGTTGTACGACCGGATCGGCTATCACGAATTCGAGCGCAGCCTGGACAAGACGTTCGCTGCGAAGAAGTAACAGGGCTGCACGCGTAGGCCCTCACCCCCAGCCCCTCTCCCGCAGGCGGGAGAGGGGAGCCAAATCCCGCATCTGATCGAGGTTCACACCATGTCTGAATCCACTGCCGCACCGGCGTTCAAGCCGAAGAAGTCCGTCGCCCTGTCCGGCACCGCTGCCGGCAACACTGCGCTGTGTACCGTTGGCCGTAGCGGCAACGATCTGCACTACCGTGGCTACGACATCCTGGACCTGGCCAACACCAGTGAGTTCGAGGAAATCGCGCACCTGCTGGTGCACGGCAAGCTGCCCAACAAGGCCGAGCTGCGCGCGTACAAGGCCAAGCTGAAGGCACTGCGCGGCATTCCGGCATCGGTCAAGGCGGCGCTGGAAGAACTGCCGCCGTCGGCCCACCCGATGGATGTGATGCGTACCGGCGTGTCGGTACTGGGCTGCGTGTCGCCGGAGAAGGACGACCACAATCACCCGGGCGCGCGCGACATCGCCGACAAGCTGATGGCCTGCCTGGGTTCGATGCTGCTGTACTGGTACCACTGGAGCCACAACGGCCGCGTCATCGACGTGGAAACCGACGATGACTCCATCGGCGGCCACTTCCTGCACCTGCTGCACGGCGAGCAGCCGCGCGAGTCGTGGGTCAAGGCCATGCATACCAGCCTGATCCTGTACGCCGAGCACGAGTTCAACGCCTCGACCTTTGCCTGCCGCGTCATCGCCGGCACCGGCAGCGACATGTACAGCGCCATTGCCGGCGGTATCGGTGCATTGCGCGGGCCCAAGCACGGTGGCGCCAATGAAGTCGCCTTCGAGGTGCAGAAGCGTTACGAAACGCCGGACGAAGCCGAGGCCGACATCAAGGCGCGCGTGGAGCGCAAGGAAGTGGTGATTGGTTTCGGCCACCCGGTCTACACCGTGTCCGATCCGCGCAACCAAGTGATCAAGGACGTCTCGCGCGCGCTGTCGGCCGAGCAGGAAAACATGAAGATGTACGACATCGCCGAGCGTCTTGAAACGGTGATGTGGGACATCAAGAAGATGTTCCCGAACCTGGATTGGTTCAGCGCCGTCAGCTACCACATGATGGGCGTGCCGACCGCCATGTTCACGCCGTTGTTCGTGATTGCCCGCACCGCCGGTTGGAGCGCGCACATCATCGAGCAGCGCATTGACGGCAAGATCATCCGCCCGAGCGCCAACTACACCGGCCCGGAAGACCAGGCGTTTGTGCCGTTGGACAAGCGCGCGTAACGCTAGCGGCAAACCCCCCGCAAGCGAGATCTAGCCCCTCTCCCGCGTGCGGGAGAGGGGTTGGGGTGAGGGGAAGCTTCCAGCACGTACAGCATGCTTCCAGCTCGTGGAAAAAAGCGAAGCAAAGCAGAAGTTCAAGCAAGAGCAAGAGCTCCCCCCATCCGCCCTCCGGGCACCTTCCCCCGCAGGCGGGAGAAGGGAAAAGCCCACGTTCCATGTGTTGCTGTGGGATTGCTGCAATCACAGGCATCTGTGCAGCAATCCACTGCAGCACCAGCAAGCCCAGACCCTCACAGGCCAGCCATGAACACCGATTACCGCAAGCATCTTTCCGGCAGCAATCTGGACTACTTCGACGCACGCGCCGCCGTCGATGCCATCCAGCCAGGTGCCTACGCCACGCTGCCATACACCTCGCGCGTGCTGGCCGAAAACCTGGTGCGACGCTGCTCGCCGTCCACGCTTGTCGATTCGCTCAAGCAGTTGATCGAGCGCAAGCGCGAGCTGGATTTCCCGTGGTTCCCGGCGCGCGTGGTCTGCCACGACATCCTTGGCCAGACCGCGCTGGTGGACCTTGCCGGCCTGCGTGATGCCATCGCCGACAAGGGCGGTGACCCGGCCAAGGTCAACCCGGTGGTGCCGGTGCAGTTGATCGTCGATCACTCGCTGGCCGTGGAATGTGGTGGCTTTGATCCGGATGCGTTCACCAAGAACCGCGCCATCGAAGACCGCCGCAACGAAGACCGCTTCCACTTCATCGACTGGACCAAGCTGGCCTTCGAGAATGTCGATGTCATTCCGCCGGGCAACGGCATCATGCACCAGATCAACCTGGAGAAAATGTCGCCGGTGATCTATGTGCAGGACGGCGTCGCCTTCCCGGATACCTGCGTGGGCACCGACAGCCACACCCCGCACGTCGATGCACTCGGCGTCATTGCCATTGGCGTTGGCGGCCTGGAGGCGGAGAACGTGATGCTGGGTCGCGCGTCGTGGATGCGCCTGCCCGACATCATCGGTGTCAAGCTCACCGGCAAGCCGCAGCCCAACATCACCGCCACCGACGTGGTGCTGGCGCTGACCGAATTCCTGCGCAAGGAACGCGTCGTCGGCGCGTACCTGGAGTTCTTCGGCGAAGGCGCTTCGGGGCTGACCATCGGTGACCGCGCCACCATTTCCAACATGTGCCCGGAGTACGGCGCAACCGCGGCGATGTTCTACATCGACGAGCAGACCATCGACTACCTGCGCCTGACCGGCCGTGAGGAATCGCAGCTTGCACTGGTGGAAAACTACGCACGCACCACCGGGTTGTGGGCCGATGCATTGGCCACGGCGCAGTACGAACGTGTGCTGGAATTTGATCTGTCCAGCGTGGTCCGCAACATGGCCGGCCCCAGCAATCCGCACAAGCGCCTGCCGGTGTCGGATCTGGTGGAGCGGGGCATTGCCGACGAAGCCAAGCTCGCTTCGGGCAAGGCCGAAGAAGCACAGGGGCTGATGCCCGATGGCGCGGTGATCATCGCCGCCATCACCAGCTGCACCAATACCTCCAACCCGCGCAACGTCATTGCCGCCGGTTTGCTGGCACGCAACGCCAACGCACGCGGCCTGCTGCGCAAGCCGTGGGTGAAGTCCTCGCTGGCACCCGGTTCCAAGGCCGTGCAGCTGTACCTGGAAGAAGCCGGCCTGCTGCCGGAACTGGAGCAGCTGGGCTTCGGTATCGTTGCGTTTGCCTGCACCACCTGCAACGGCATGAGCGGCGCGCTGGATCCGGCGATCCAGCAGGAGATCATCGACCGCGATCTGTACTCGACCGCTGTGTTGTCGGGCAACCGCAACTTCGACGGGCGCATCCACCCGTATGCCAAGCAGGCGTTCCTGGCTTCGCCGCCGTTGGTGATTGCCTACGCCATCGCCGGCACGGTGCGCTTTGATATCGAAAAGGACGTGCTGGGCGTCGATGCCGACGGCAACGAGGTGCGGCTGAAGGACATCTGGCCGAGCGACGCCGAGATTGATGCGGTGGTGAAGGCCTCGGTCAAGCCGGAGCAGTTCCGCAGCGTCTACAACCCGATGTTCAACGTGCGCGTTGAGCATGGCGCGCCGGTCAGCCCGCTGTACGACTGGCGCCCGCAGAGCACCTATATCCGCCGCCCGCCGTATTGGGAGGGCGCGCTGGCCGGGGAACGCACGCTCAAGGGCATGCGCCCGCTGGCGGTGTTGCCGGACAACATCACCACCGACCACCTGTCGCCGTCCAACGCGATCCTGTTGTCCAGCGCCGCCGGCGAATACCTGGCAAAAATGGGCTTGCCGGAAGAAGACTTCAACTCGTATGCAACGCATCGCGGCGACCACCTCACCGCGCAGCGCGCCACGTTTGCCAACCCCAAGTTGTTCAACGAGATGGTGCGCAACGAAGACGGCAGCGTGAAGCAGGGCTCGCTGGCGCGCGTGGAGCCGGAAGGCAAGGTCATGCGCATGTGGGAAGCGATTGAAACCTACATGGAGCGCAAGCAGCCGCTGATCATCATTGCCGGTGCCGACTACGGCCAGGGCAGCTCGCGCGACTGGGCCGCCAAGGGCGTGCGCCTGGCCGGTGTTGAAGCGATTGCCGCCGAAGGCTTCGAGCGTATCCACCGCACCAACCTGATCGGCATGGGCGTGCTGCCGCTGGAGTTCAAGCCGGGCACCGACCGCAACACCCTGCAGCTGGACGGCACCGAAACCTACGACGTGCAGGGCCTGCGCACCCCGCGTGCGGATCTGTCGCTGGTCATCCATCGACGCAACGGCGAGGTACTGAAGGTGCCGGTGACCTGCCGTCTGGATTCGGACGAGGAAGTGGCGATCTACGAAGCCGGCGGCGTGCTGCAGCGGTTTGCGCAGGACTTTCTGGAAGGCTCGGTGGGCTGAGGGCTAAAGCTACCCTTTCCCCCGGCCCCTCTCCCGTAAAGGGAGAGGGGAGTGGTGATCCAACTGCGCTACGAGATTTATGAGACTGCATGAGCTTTAGCCCCTCTCCCTTCGCGGGAGAGGGGTTGGGGAGAGGAGGCAAAGGAGGCCCCGATCATGCAGCAACTCAAATTCGCAAAGCAGCTACGCAGCAACATGACCGATGCCGAGCAGGTGCTTTGGCGTCACTTGCGGGCACACAGATTGTTGGGGCAGAAGTTTCGTCGCCAACAGCCACTGGGGCCGTATGTTGTGGACTTCGTGCATTTCGGTGTGCGGCTGATCGTTGAAGCGGATGGCGGGCAGCACAACCAGAGTTCGCGGGACGCGGCGCGCGATGCCTGGTTGCAGTCACAGGGCTTCAAAGTGTTGCGGTTCTGGAACAACGAGATTCTTGGGAATGGCGATGCGGTGCTTGAAGTGATTCTTGCAACGGTCAGCGCCCTCTCCCCCAACCCCTCTCCCGTGAAGGGAGAGGGGAGTAAAAGCAGATCATGATGTTGGCAGCGATGCCGGCACTCGCAGGTAACCAAAGCCCCTCTCCCCTCGTGGGAGAGGGGTTGGGGAGAGGGGGAAGGCTCCCTCTCAAAAACCAACAACCCAAGGGAACCCACCCATGTCCCACATCCCCCAGATCAAGATTCCGGCAACCTACCTGCGCGGCGGCACTTCCAAAGGCGTTTTCTTCCGCCTGGAAGACCTGCCGGCCAGCGCACAGCAACCCGGCGTTGCGCGTGATCGCCTGCTGCAGCGGGTGATCGGTTCGCCCGATCCCTACGCCAAGCACACCGATGGCATGGGCGGTGCGACTTCCAGCACCAGCAAGTGCGTGATCATCTCGCCCAGCAGCAAGCCCGATCACGATGTGGACTATCTCTACGGTCAGGTGTCCATCGACACCGACTTCGTCGATTGGTCCGGCAACTGCGGCAACCTGTCCACGGCCGCGGGGGCGTTTGCCCTGCATGCCGGTTACGTCGATGCGTCGCGCGTGCCGGACAACGGCATCTGCGTGGTGCGTATCTGGCAGGCCAACATCAACAAGACCATCATTGCGCACGTGCCGGTCAGCAATGGCCAGGTGCAGGAAACCGGCGATTTCGAGCTGGATGGTGTGACCTTCCCGGCGGCGGAAATCGTGCTGGAGTTCATCGACCCGGCAGACGAGGGCGAAGGCGAGGGCGGCGGTGCGATGTTCCCCACCGGCAATCTGATTGATGACCTTGAGGTGCCCGGCGTCGGTACGCTGCAGGCGACGATGATCACCGCCGGCATTCCCACGGTGTTCGTCAACGCCGCCGATATCGGCTACACCGGCTGTGAGCTGCAGCCGGCGATCAATGAAGACAAGGCGGCGCTGGCCAAGCTGGAAGCCATTCGTGTTGCTGGTGCGTTGCGCATGGGCTTGATCAAGGCGCCGGAAGAAGCACTCAAGCGCCAGCACACGCCGAAGGTGGCCTTTGTCGCGCTGCCACAGGATTACCTGTCCAGCGCCAACAAGCAGATCCACGCCGCTGATATCGACCTCAACGCGCGTGCCATGTCGATGGGCAAGCTGCACCACGCGATGATGGGTACCGCTTCGGTGGCAATCGCCACGGCAGCCGCAGTGCCGGGCACGTTGGTCAATCTCGCCGCAGGCGGCGGACAGCGCGATGCGGTGCGTTTTGGTCATCCCTCCGGCACGCTGCGCGTTGGTGCCGCGGTCGCGCTGGTCGATGGGCAGTGGACGGTCACCAAGGCGGTGATGAGCCGCAGCGCACGCATCCTGATGGAAGGCTGGGTGCGCGTGCCGGGCGACGCGTTCTGAAACAGGTGATCTGTAGTGCCGAGCCATGCTCGGCAGAAGCTTTACAAGCAGAGCTTCAGCGGAGCATGGCTCCGCTCTACAACAGCGGCGTTATCTCGGTTGCAGGGTGAGCTTGTGTTTGGCAGCGCCCGGCAGGAACGGCGTGGGCTTGCCTTGTACCCAATCGTCATGGCCCGCGCTCCAGAACGGTGACAGCGGGTGGCCGCTCTGGCCGCCGGGCATGTGCACGATGCCATCGGCTTCGTGGCCGGGCGAGACCACCATGCGTTCGGATGCGCCAAAGGCCGGCCCCTGCACGCGCGGCACGTTGTTGTCGCCGGGCAGCGGTTGGCGTGGCATACACAGCCAACGCTTGAACAGCCCCGGCAGTGCCCGCGAAACCGGATGGCAGATGGCAGCGGTGTTGCGTTCGCCCCAGGTGCGCTGGCCCAGGTCCGGCCCTTGTTCGGCCAGGTCGTGTTCCAACTGCCGGGCACTGTCCGCCAACAATGCATCCCAGCTGTCGAACTGCGGTGGCAGCAGGTGGGCGGGGCGTTCGCTCAGCATCGGCCAGACCACGCCTTCCAGCTGCGGCAGGTTGGGGGCGACAAACTGCTCGCCGAGTGCCTGCCTGGCCGGTGCCAGCAGTGCAGTCTGCAGCGTATCCAGGGTGATGCCACGGAAGCCGCGTGCCATGCGGTAGCTGACCGAATCGATACTGGCGTGGCCCTGCCATTCACGGCTGACGGCCTCCAGGCGCTTCAAGGCCGGATCGTCGCTGTGCTCCAGCGTTTGTCGCATCAGTTTCCACCAGCGCTCCATCAGCAAGGCGCGGTCATCGAGCTGGATCGCCAGCAGGTCGCGCTCGGTGAAGCGCTTGCGGGCGAACAGGCCATCGCGGATCTGCTTGGCGCGCGCGCCGAAGTCATAGCCGCCATCGCCGGCAACGGCCAGGGCGTCGCCATCGAGCACGCGGCTGTTGGCCGTCCACAGGCGATGGTCGGGGGGATCGATCAGGGATGGCGCGTTGTCGGTACGCAGTGCCCAGGGTTGGCAGGCGGCGTTGCCGCTTTGCGTGGGCGCGTTATCAGGCGCATTGGCGATGCCGTCCCTGCTGCAGTTGGCAGTGCGGTCGGGGCGGGCGCCAATCAGGCGCCAGGCAATGCGTCCTTTGCGATCACCGATCACCAGGTTCTGTGCCGGAATGCCCGAGCGGTCGGCGATGGCCAGGGCGCTGTCGAGATCGGCGGCCTTGGACATCTCGGCAAAGTCCAGCTTCACCGCGCCTGGCAGTTGTCCCACCCAGCGCAGGGCAAGCAGGCTGCCATCGGTGTTCTCTTCCAATACCGGCCCCCAGGCGCTCTCACGCACGGTGAGCGTCTGCGAAGGCTTGCCGGCCACGGCGATATGCTCGTCGTAGTGCTTGAGCGGTGCATCAGGCGGCAGCCATGCGTAGTCGGCGGTGTCGATGTAGCTGTTGGTGAATGCCCAGGCCACGCGCGTGTTGCTGCCGACGATGACGGCCGGCAGGCCGGGCAGGGTGAAGCCGGCGACATCCACCTTGCCTGCCGGTGCCGTGGGATCGTTGTAACGCAGCCGTGCGCGGAACCAGATGTTGGGCGCACGCAGGCCCAGATGCATGTCGTCGGCAACGATGGCGCGGCCATCGGCGGTGAGCGCGCCGGCCACGGCGAAATTGTTGCTGCCCGCAAAATACTCGGCCGCCACCGGCGGCCAACCGATGCCTCTCTCCTGCGCAGCGGGAGAGAGGGGGACCACTTGCGAAGCAGGTGGTGGAGTGAGGGCAGCGGACTCGCCAGCCGCTTCTGCGGCTTTCAGCACTGCCCGAAGGTCCAGGACGGAAGCATCCGGCAAAACAGCATCCCCCCGTGGCTCCCCAAACAACGGCGCATCCCACGCGCTGCCGTCATGCGACAGCAAGGCATGCAGCGCCGGTGGAACCACGCCGCGTATGCGTGCCAGTGCCAGCTCGCGGGTGTTGGTGGTGTCCTGCAGGTCGGCGTACATGGCCAGCCCGGTCAGTACCGAGTCTTCCAGCTCCCACGGGCGCGGTTGCTGGCGCAGCAGCAGGTAGGGCCAGGGCCGGACGGGCAAGGCGGCCAGCCCGGCGTTGACGCCGTCGCGGTAGGCCTGGGCCGTTGCCCGCTTACTGCCCAGTGCGGTGTTCAGGCTGTCCACGGAGCGTGCGCGCAGCCTATGGACACGCATCTTGCGGTCAAGCGGGAGTGCATCGGCGCCGAACAGTTCGGACAACTCACCTGCGGCCGAGCGCCGCATCAGGTCCATCTCGAAGAAACGTTCCTGCGCGTGCACATAGCCCAGCGCGCGGGCCATGTCGGTTTCATTGGCGGCGTCGACGGTGAGCACCCCCAGGGCGTCCCGCTCGATGTTGACCGGCGCGGACAGCCCCGGCAAGGCGAGTTCGCCGTCGAGCCGTGGCAGGCTGCCGCGCAGCAGCATCCATGCGACAAACAGCAGCAACAGCAGCAGTCCCAGCACGATCCCCAGTACACGCAGCAGCCAACGCAGCACAGGCCCACCCCCGGTAGCGGTCAGTGCGGCCGATTGTAGACAGGTTGTGAAGGCCGCGTGTGGCGGCGGGTATGTGGGGGCGAGCCCGGCGCGGTGAAGCTGGAATCGCAACTGAAAGTGATTCCGATTAGATCATTGCCGCGCAGGATGGGGCACCCTATGCGCATTCGAACCATCAGGAGCACCCCCATGCAGGGCAAACCCGAAGTCATTGAATGCCTGAATGAGCTGCTGCGCGGCGAGCTGGCTGCGCGTGACCAGTACTTCATCCATTCCCGCCGTTACGAAGACCAGGGCCTGCAGGCGCTGTACGAGCGTATTGGCCACGAGATGGAAGAAGAGACCGAGCACGCCGATGCGCTGCTGCGTCGCATCCTGTTCCTCGGCGGCAACCCGGACATGCGCCCGCACGGTTTCGAGCCGGGTGTGACGGTGATGGAGATGCTGGAGAAGGATCTGCAGGTCGAGTACCAGGTGCGTGCCAACCTGGCCGCTGGCGTGAAGCTGTGCGAAGCGCACGGTGATTACGTCAGCCGCGACATCCTGATCGCGCAGTTGCGTGACACCGAGGAAGACCACGCCTGGTGGCTGGAGCAGCAGTTGAGCCTGATCAAGCGCATCGGCCTGGAGCTGTACCAGGCCAGCAAGATGGACGCCAAGGGCACCGCGGCGCATTGATTGAACGGAAGGGCGGCGAAAGCCGCCCTTTCTTGTTGGGGGCGGTTTTTGTTTCCGGGGATCGGGGCTGTTTTCAGTGCTGATCACGCAGAGCGCAGAGCCGCCCTCACCCCAACCCCTCTCCCGCGTGCGGGAGAGGGGCTAATGCACTACGAGCCTACGCACTCTGAGCCCCTCTCCCGCACGCGGGAGAGGGGTTGGGGTGAGGGGAAGCTTTTGGCTTCAGGCGGTTCTCAGCCGTGCTTCAACCTGTATACCGCCGTGGACAAGGCATTGACGCCCTGCGCGCGGAAGTCCGGTTGCTGGTCGAGGATGTCGCGCCGCTCCTGCAGCTCCGCCTGCCAAGGGGAAGCGAACAGACGCTCGACCTCCACCTGTTCGACAGAAAACGGTGGCCCCTGCTTTTCATCCTGCGGATATTCCAGGGTGATCAAGACGCCCTGGCAGCCACTGGGCAGGCGTGCATACAGCGTGTCGCGGTAGCGCAGGCGCAGTTCCGGCGGCAATGCGATCAGTGCGGCGCGGTCGTAGACGCCGGCAATGTCGGCCAGCAGGCTTTCGTCCAGCGCAAAGGCATCGCCGCAGATGATCTCGATGGGGCCGGCGCTGTAATGCTCACCGAAGGCGCTGCGATGGCGTTGGGGTGTGAGGCCGGCTTCGGCGAAGAACTGCTCCACCGCCAACGACGACAGCTCCACGCCCAGCACGCGGTGGCCCTGTGCCGCCAGCCAATGCATGTCCAAGGTCTTGCCGCACAGCGGCACCAATACGCGGCTGCCGGTGGGCAGCTCAAGCGACGGCCAGTGCTTCTGCAGCAGCGGCATCACGTCGCTGCGATGAAAGCCGATCTGTCCGTCCTGCCAGCGTTGAAGCCAGAAATCGGGGTGCATGGGGTGTGTCCGAAGGAAGGGTGCCGACCATTGTAGGAGCGGCCTGGGCCGCGAAGCAGGGAATGCGGGCCGGTGTCGGTTGTTCTGCAATCAGGTTGGCTGCAATTGCAGGCTGGGCTTGATCGGGATGAAGGTCGGCTTCGCGGCCGAGGCCGCTCCTACAAAAAAAGCCGGGCGTCTGCCCGGCTTTTTGCTGTTACTGGACTTCCAGTCCCTCAACCTTTTGCCGCGCCATGCAGACAACCGGCCGTTGCAATGCCAGTCGCGCCGCTGCGCGCCAGTGAAGTGACTTACTGGACTTCCAGTCCCTCAACCTTCTGCCACCCGCGCGGCAACAAATGCCCGCGTGTCGCTCTCGTGCCCAGATACGTTTCCAGATCCTTGAACGACAGGTTCATCGTGCGCTGGCCGCTGCGCACCAGCAGGGTGTTGCCCGGGCTCACCGCCACCACCGCCACCACGCGCTCGGTGGCGAGCTTGGCCTTGGGGATTTCGATGATCTTGTTGCCCTTGCCCTTGTCCAGCTCGGGCAGCTCACTGGCTGGGATGGCCAGCATGTTGCCGGCGCTGGTGACGGCGACGATGCGGTCGGTTTCCACGTTGGCCACCGTGGACGGTGACAAAACCGTCGAGCCGGTGGACAGGTTGAGCATGGCCTTGCCGGCCTTGTTGCGGCCCACCAGGTTCTCGAAGCGGGTGACAAAACCGTAGCCGTGCGAGGAGGCCAGCACGAAGCGGGTGGTGTTGTCGCCGCTGGCAACGGTGACGAAGGACGTGCCCGCTGCCGGCGAGAAACGGCCGGTCAGCGGCTCGCCGTTGCCGCGTGCCGAGGGCAGCGTGTGCACCGGCGTGGAGTAGGCGCGGCCTTCGCTGTCGAGGAAGGCAACCTGCTGCGTGCTGCGCGTGCGCGCGGCCGCAAGCAGGCGGTCGCCGTCGCGGTAGGACAGGGTGGAGCCGTCCACGTCGTGGCCCTTGGCTGCACGTACCCAGCCCTTCTCCGACAGCACCACGGTCATCGGTTCGCTGGCGACCAGTTCGGTTTCGTCGATGGCCTGCGCGGCGACACGCTGCACCAGCGGTGAGCGGCGCGCGTCGCCAAACTTCTTGGCGTCAGCCTGCAGTTCGTCCTTGACCAGCTTCTTCAGCTTGGCGTTGCTCTGCAGGATGGACAGGATCTTGTCGCGCTCCTTGGCCAGCTCGTCCTGCTCGCCACGGATCTTCATTTCTTCCAGGCGTGCCAGCTGCTTGAGCTTGGTGTCCAGGATGTAGTCGGCCTGGTCTTCGCTCAGCTCGAAGCGTGCGATCAACGCGCCCTTGGCGTCGTCCTCGGTGCGGATGATGCGGATCACTTCATCCAGGTTGAGGAACGCAACCAGCAAGCCTTCCAACAGGTGCAGGCGGCGCTCGACCTTCTGCAGGCGGTGGTTCAGGCGGCGGGTGACGGTGTCCTGGCGGAAGCGCAGCCACTCTTCGAGCAGCATCTTCAGGTTCTTGACCTGCGGGCGTCCGTCCAGGCCGATGACGTTGAGGTTGACGCGGAAGCTGCGCTCAAGGTCGGTGATGGCGAACAGGTGGCCCATCAGCTGTTCGGCATCCACGCGGTTGGAGCGCGGCATCAGCACCACGCGCACCGGGTTGGCGTGGTCGGATTCGTCGCGGATGTCTTCCAGCCACGGCAGCTTCTTGGCGCGCATCTGTGCGGCAATCTGCTCGATCACCTTGGACGGCGAGACCTGGTGCGGCAGCGCGGTGACCACGATGTTGCTGCCTTCCTTGATGAAGGTGGCGCGGGCGCGGACGCTGCCGTTGCCGGTCTCGTAGAGGTTCCGCAGGTCCGAGGGCGAGGTGATGATTTCGGCCGTGGTCGGGTAGTCCGGGCCCTTCACGTGCTCGCACAGCTCGGCCACGGTGGCATCGGGGCTGTCGATCAGGTGCAGCAGCGCGCTGACGATTTCATTGAGGTTGTGCGGCGGGACGTCGGTGGCCATGCCCACGGCGATGCCGGTGGTGCCGTTGAGCAGCAGGTGCGGCAGGCGCGCCGGCATCCAGCTGGGTTCTTCCAGTGTGCCGTCGAAGTTGGACGCCCAGTCCACGGTGCCCTGGCCCAGTTCGCCCAGCAGCACTTCGGCGATGGGGGTGAGCTTGGATTCGGTGTAACGCATGGCCGCGAACGACTTGGGGTCGTCACTGGAGCCGAAGTTGCCCTGGCCCTCGATCAGCGGATAACGGTAGGAGAACGGCTGGGCCATCAGCACCAGCGCCTCGTAGCACGCGCTGTCGCCATGCGGGTGGTATTTACCGATCACGTCACCGACGGTGCGTGCGGATTTCTTGGGCTTGGCCGAGGCGTTGAGCCCCAGTTCGCTCATCGAATAGATGATGCGGCGCTGTACCGGCTTCAGACCGTCGCCGATGAACGGCAGGGCGCGATCCAGGACCACATACATGGAGTAGTCGAGATAGGCGCGTTCAGCGTATTCGCGCAGCGGCTGCTGTTCGAAGCCGTGGAAGGCCGGGCGTGCAAGGTCGGTCATTGCGGGTGGTGCTACCTGTAAACGTGAAGCCGCGGCGTGGCTGCCGGCTTCCAGCCTGCCGATTATCCGGATGGTGGCGGGGATGCCAAGCCGGATGGAGCCGGCGCGGCATTGTTCCATGTGTGTAATTCAGAATTCATTTCCAGAAAGGAATATTCCTTTGAGAATATTTCCAGATGGAAATAAAATGCCGCGTCATGACGATCTCCACCTCCCTTCCGCCGGGCATGCCGCCCAGCTTCGGCCTGCTGTTGCGGCAAGTCCGCGACGGTCTTGTCCGGCAACTGGACGAGACCATGGGCCAGGAGGGGCAGGGCATCGGCTTCAGTCACTACATTGGCCTGAAGGCCTTGTCCTGCAAGGCGCCCTGCACCGCAGCCGAACTGGGCAATGTCATTGGTCAGGTGCCCAGCGCCGTGACCCGTCTGCTGGACCGGCTCGAAGAGCTGGGTTGTGTGCGGCGCGAGCCGCATGTCCAGGATCGGCGCGCCCTGCAGATCGTGCTCACCGACGAAGGTCGCGCGCTTTGGCTGCGGCTCAAGCGGCGTGGTGACCAGGTGATGGACCTGGCCATGCACGATCTGGCGCCCGCCGAGCGCGACCAGTTGTTTTCCCTGCTCACCCGCGTACGCGACTCCCTCACGCCCCCATGAAAACCTCCCCCCTACGTTTGACCCGCCCGCTGCTGGTGGGTGCTTTGGTGTTGGCGCTCGCCGCATGCGCCAGCAGCCGTGGTTTGCAGCCACAGGCGCGCCTGCTGGATGTCGATGGCCTGCAGGCCGGCAATTCACTGGCAGGTACGCCGCTCAGTGCAGCGGGTTTCCCCGCCGGTGACTGGTGGCGCGCGCTGGGGGACGCCCAGCTCGATGCGTTGGTCGAAGAAGGCCTGCGCAACAGCCCGTCGCTGGACATTGCCGATGCGCGGCTGAGGCAAGCGCAGGCGCAGGTAGCCGGCGCACAGGCCGACCGCCTGCCCAGCCTGTCGGTGTCGCCCGGTTACACCGGCATGCGCCTGCCCGAATCGATGGCCGGCGAGGCCGGTGGCCACTACGCCGGCAGCGTGCAGGCCGTGCTGGACTTCAGCTACGGCGTGGACCTGTGGGGCGGCAAACGCGCCAGTTGGGAAGCGGCCGTGGACAGCAGCCATGCCGCCGCCGTGGATGCGCAGGCCGCGCGTCTGGAGCTGTCCAGCGGCATCGTCCAGGCCTATCTGGAACTGGCCCACGCCTGGGAGCTGCAGCACGTTGCCAATGACGAACTGGCGCGCGCCGACAAAACCCTGTCGCTGACCCGTCAGCGCCGCAGCGCCGGCATCGACAGCGAACTGCAGGTGCGTCAGGCCGAAGCACGTCTGCCGGTGGCAAGGCAGCAGCAGCTGGCCGCACAGCAGCAGATTGATGCCGCCCGCAACGCGCTGGCCGCGCTGCTCGGGCAGGGGCCGGATCGCGGCCTGCAGATCACCCAGCCGCAGCCGTTGAACCCGTTGGCACTGCAATTGCCCGGCGTGTTGCCCAGCGAGCTGCTGGGCCGTCGCCCGGACATCGTTGCCGCGCGTTGGCGGGTGGAAGCGGCCGGCCGCCAGATTGATGCGGCCAAGGCGCGCTTTTATCCCAGCCTCAACCTCACCGCGCTGGGCGGCGTGGTGTCCAAGGACATCGGCAGCCTGCTCGAAAGCAGTTCCACCTTTGGCATCCTCGCCCCGGCACTGAGCCTGCCGATCTTCGACGGCGGCCGCCTGCGCGCCGGCCTTGCCACGCGCGATGCCGATTACGACCTGGCCGTGTCCAGCTACAACCGCGCGGTGGTTGATGCGCTGCGCGACGTAGCCGACCAGGTCAACGCGGTGCGTTCGCTGGCCACGCAAGTGGAAACCCAGCAGCAGGCGATGTCCATCGCGCAGGCCGCCTATGAACTTGCGCAGCAGCGTTACCGCGCCGGTATTGGCAACTACCTCGACGTGCTCAGCACCCAGGATCTGCTGCTGCAGGCCCAGCAGCGCCTGAGCAACCTGCAGTCGCAGCGGCTGCTGTCCAGCGTCCGCTTGAGCGCCGCCCTTGGTGGCGGCTTCCAGCCGGCCGACAACGCATTGCCGGTCGCCGCCGAATCTGATGACACGCATTCCTGAGAACCCCCGATGAGCCAGACCTCCTCCCCCGAAGCGGCAACCGCCGCACCCAGCCGCCGCGGCAAACTGCTGCGCGGCCTGTTCCTGATCGTGGTGATCCTGCTTGCCGCGTTTGCCGCCTGGTATTACCTGCTCGGCCGCTGGGCCGAAGAAACCGATGACGCCTACGTGGTCGGCAACCAGGTGCAGATCACGCCGCTGATTGCCGGCACCGTGGTGGCAATCGCCGCCGATGACGGCATGAAGGTCGAGCAGGGCCAGTTGCTGGTGCAGTTGGATCCCTCCGATACCGAGGTGGCCATGCAGCAGGCGCAGGCCAACCTGGCCCGCACCGTGCGCCAGGTGCGCGGCATGTACCGCAGCGTCGAAGGTGCGCAGGCCGATCTCAATGCGCGTCAGGTCACCCTCAAACGTGCGCGTGACGACTTCGCGCGGCGCAGGGACCTGGCCGCCAGCGGCGCCATCTCCAACGAGGAACTGGCCCATGCCCGCGATGAACTGGCGGCTGCCGAAGCCTCGGTTGCAGGCTCGCGCGAAACCATGGAGCGCAGCCGCGCGCTGGTCGATGACACCGTCATCGCCACCCAGCCCGACGTGCAGGCCGCTGCCGCACAGCTGCGCCAGGCGTACTTGAACCACGCCCGCGCCGGCATCGTCGCGCCGGTCACCGGCTATGTGGCGCGCCGCTCGGTGCAGGTGGGCCAGCGCGTGCAGCCCGGCGCCGCCTTGATGGCCGTGGTGCCCAGCGAACAGATGTGGGTGGAAGCCAACTTCAAGGAAACCCAGTTGCGTCACATGCGCCTGGGCCAGGAAGTGGAACTGCGCTCGGACCTGTACGGCGGCGAGGTGACCTACACCGGCCAGATCACCAGCCTTGGCCTGGGCACCGGCTCGGCGTTCTCGCTGCTGCCGGCGCAGAACGCCAGCGGCAACTGGATCAAGATCGTGCAGCGCGTGCCGGTGCGCATTGCCATCGACGAAAAGCAGCTGGCCGCACACCCGCTGCGCATTGGTCTGTCGATGAAGGCCGAGGTGAACCTGCACGACCAGAAGGGCACGGTGCTGCCGGTCGATGCAGCCAAGGGCACGGTGTATGGCACCGAGGTCTACGCCCGCCAACTGCAGGACGCTGACGCGCTGATCCACACCATCATCCAGGGCAACCTGCCGTCGTCGGCACGCGCCAGCTGAGGTCATCATGTCCGCTCAAGCTCCCACCGCACCTGCCGCACCCGCGGTGGGTGCAGGGCCGGCCAATGTCGCCCTGTGCACCGCCGGCCTGGCGCTGGCCTCGTTCATGCAGGTGCTCGACACCACCATCGCCAACGTGTCGCTGCCGACCATCGCCGGCAACCTTGGCGCCAGCTCGCAACAGGCGACGTGGGTCATCACCTCGTTCGCGGTCAGTACAGCCATCGCGCTGCCGCTGACCGGCTGGCTGAGTCGTCGCTTCGGCGAGGTCAAGTTGTTCATGTGGGCGACGATTGCCTTCTCCATCGCCTCGCTGCTGTGTGGCATTGCGCAGAGCATGGGCATGCTGGTGGTATCGCGCGCGCTGCAGGGCTTTGTCGCCGGCCCGATGTACCCGATCACCCAATCATTGCTGGTGTCGATCTACCCGCGTGAAAAACGCGGGCAGGCGCTGGCGCTGCTGGCGATGATCACCGTGGTCGCACCCATCGCCGGGCCCATTCTCGGTGGCTGGATCACCGACAACTACAGCTGGGAATGGATCTTCCTGATCAACGTGCCGCTGGGCGTGATTGCCGCAGCCATCGTGGGTGGCCAGCTGCGCCACCGGGTGGAGCAGACCGAGCGGCCGAAGATGGACTACGTTGGCCTGGTCACCCTGGTGATCGGCGTCGGCTGCCTGCAGTTGCTGCTGGACCTGGGCAACGAGGAAGACTGGTTCGCCTCAACCAAGATCGTGGTGCTGACCTGTGTCTCGGTGGTGTCGCTGGCGGTGTTCCTGATCTGGGAGCTGACCGACAAGGACCCCATCGTTGACCTGCGCCTGCTGCGCCATCGCAACTTCCGCGCCGGCACGCTGGCGATGGTGGTTGGTTACGCGGCGTTCTTCTCGGTGGCCTTGATGATCCCGCAGTGGCTGCAGCGTGACATGGGCTACACCGCGATCTGGGCGGGCCTGGCCACCGCGCCGCTGGGCTTCCTGCCGATCCTGCTGGCACCGATGCTGGGCAAGTTCGGGCACAAGTTCGACATGCGCATGCTGGCGACGCTGGCGTTCTTTGTGTTGTCGATGACCAGCTTCCTGCGTTCGGGTTTCAACCTGCAGGTGGACTTCGCGCATGTGGCCGGTGTGCAGCTGTTGATGGGCATGGGCCTGGCGTTGTTCTTCATGCCGGTGCTGCAGATTCTGCTGTCCGACCTGGACGGCCGCGAAGTGGCGGCGGGCTCCGGCCTGGCAACCTTCCTGCGCACGCTGGGCGGCAGCTTTGCCGCATCGCTGACCACCTGGCTGTGGGCGCGGCGCACCCAGGAGCACCACGCCGGCCTGACCGAACACATCTCGCTTTACGACCCGGGCATGCACGAACAGATCACGGCAATGGGGCAGGGTGACCTGCAACGTGGCGCGGCGGTGCTGGACAACATGATCGTCCACCAGGCATCGCAGATGGGCTTCAACGACATCTTCCTGCTGCTGGGCTGGGTGTTCCTGGCGGTCATCGTTTTCGTATGGATGGCCAGGCCGCCGTTCGGCGCAGGTGGCGGGGCGGCGGCTGCGGGCGGGCATTGAGCCGCAGGCCCGCGTTGCATTGGCAGCGCGGGCCATGCGCCGCCGGGGGTATCGGTGTTGCCTCTACCGCGCATGGCTCGGTACCGCGGTTGCAATGTCCAAATCGCAGGCACAAAAAACCCGCTTTCGCGGGTTTTTTCTTGAGTCATGGTGCCCAGGAGAGGACTCGAACCTCCACGGAGTTGCCCCCGCTAGCACCTGAAGCTAGTGCGTCTACCAATTCCGCCACCTGGGCGACTCAGGACGCGAATTCTGTGTGAGAACGCTGGATGTGTCAACAGGTTTTCACGCAGAAGCCTGGCTTTCTTCGAGCCTTCGATACCCGGGTGTGCTCATGCGCAGGAGCAGCAGGTTGCGCATTGCAGTGGCGAGTGTCTTTCCGTGTGCAAAGCGCAGGCACAGGTGATGCGGGTCCAGTTGCCGCTCAATGCAACGCGTTGATGGTGGAGTGCGGTGGTGGTGTCGTCGTGTCTGCAACCATGGATGCACGGCAGTGCCGGTGCACAGTTCTTCGACGGTCTTCATGTAGTTGCCGACAACGGCGCGATACCTGCATCACCTCGGCAAGGCCGAATCGCAGGCAAGAAAAAACCCGCTTGCGCGGGTTTTTCATTCTTGAGTCATGGTGCCCAGGAGAGGACTCGAACCTCCACGGAGTTGCCCCCGCTAGCACCTGAAGCTAGTGCGTCTACCAATTCCGCCACCTGGGCGACTCAGGAGCGGAATTATGTGGGACGTTTTGAATGCCGTCAACCATTTTGTGAAGAGGCGGGCTTCGGCTCCGGGAGATCCGAGGCTACCCCTCCCCAGTCCTCCCCTTGCCTGCGGCAAAGGCAGGGGGCAAAAGCGATATCTCCGCCATTTCGCGGTCTGTGAGATGGGCTCCCTCCCTTTCGCATAGCGAAGGGGAGGGTTGGGGAGGGGTAAGGCCGTTGCCTCTGGCTCAACCCCAAAACCAAACGCCGGAAACGAAAAAACCCGCTTGCGCGGGTTTGATCTTGAAACGTGGTGCCCAGAAGAGGACTCGAACCTCCACGGAGTTGCCCCCGCTAGCACCTGAAGCTAGTGCGTCTACCAATTCCGCCACCTGGGCACTTCAGGCCGGCGATTTTGGCCAGCGCAGCTGCCTTTGTCAACGTTTTTTCACATTGCCGGGTGTGCTGGCATGCGCACTGTGTACACGGTTCAGCAGGTACCATGGCGGTCAATGAAAAACAAAAAGACCACTGGGGCCGGAAAGGCCCACAAGTCCGCCGCCGGCGCCAAGCCGGACAAGGCCCCGGGCAAGGCCCGCAAATCCGCAAAGCTGCCGCCGTGGATGCCGGAGAGCCTGTCGGCCCCGGCCAAATCCGGCCGCAGCAAGAAACCCAAGGACACCGCGGCTGCGCCGCAGAGCTTCGTGCGGGGGCGCCGCAAGGCAGCACCGGCACCTGTCTTTGATGACCCCTACGCCTCACGCGAGGCCGAGCGCTATGCGCAACCCATTGCCAGCCGTGAAGCCATCCTGCAGCTGCTGGAGCGTTGCGAAGGCCCGCAGAACGCCGAGGAAATTGGCGCACAACTGGGCCTGACCGAACCGGATCGTGCCGACGCGCTGGCCAAGCGCCTGGGCGCGATGGTGCGTGACGGCCAACTGGTGCAGAACCGCCGTGGCGGCTTCGCCCCGGTGCTGGCGCTGAGCCTGATCCCCGGCGTGGTGATCGCCAACCCGGAAGGTTTCGGCTTCCTGCGCCCGGACGAGGGCGGCGACGATCTGTTCCTGCCGCCGTATGAAATGCGCAAGGTCATGCACGGTGACCGCGCGCTGGCCAACGTCACCGGCATCGACCGCCGCGGCCGCCGCGAAGGCAGCATCGCGCGCGTGCTGGAGCGTGGCGTCAACCGCATGATCGGCCACTTCAGCGTGGAGGCTGGCATCAGTTATGTGGTGCCCGATGACAAGCGCATCCAGCGCAACATCCAGATTCCCGCTGACGCCACCGGCGGTGCGAAGGATGGCCAGCTGGTGGTGTGCGAACTGACCCACGCGCCGGATTCGCGACGCCCGCCGATCGGCAGGATCATCGCCGTGCTCGGCGACAAGCTGACCCCGTCGCTGGTGGTGGAAACCGCCATCCACGGCCACGAACTGCCGTATGAATTCCCGCCGGAAGTGCTGGACGAAGCCACTGCCATCCCGTTGACGGTGGAGCCGTCGATGATCGGCAAGCGCGTGGACCTGCGGTCGATGCCGCTGGTGACCATCGACGGCGAAGACGCCAAGGATTTCGACGACGCGGTGTACTGCGAAGCGAACCATGACGGCTTCCGTCTGGTGGTGGCCATCGCCGACGTATCCAACTATGTGCGTCCGGGCACGCCGCTGGACGACGAAGCGCAGAAGCGTGCCACCTCGGTGTACTTCCCGGGTTTCGTGGTGCCGATGCTGCCGGAGACGCTGTCCAACGGCATCTGCTCGCTGCGGCCGAAGGAAGACCGCATGTGCTTTGTCTGCGACATGCAGGTGGGGCGCGACGGCCAGGTGACCGGCTCGAAGTTCTACGAAGCGGTGATGAACTCGCACGCACGCCTGACCTACACGCAGGTGTGGGGCGCGGTGGGCGAGGACGACGCCGATGCCAAGGCCTTCATCGGGCCGCTGCTGCCGCAGATCCAGAGCCTGCACCAGCTCTACCGTATCCTGTCCAAGGCGCGTGAGCGCCGTGGCGCCATCGAGTTTGAATCCTCCGAAGTACGCTTCGTGCTGGACAACCGCGGTGAAGTCACCCAGGCCGGCATGATGGTGCGCAACGACGCGCACAAGCTGATCGAGGAATGCATGATCGCGGCCAACGTCGAGGCCGCACGTTACCTGCTGTCCACGCACATTCCGGCACCGTTCCGCGTGCATGAGCGGCCGCCGGAGTCCAAGTACGCCGACCTGCTGGAGTTCCTCAAGGAGTTCAAGCTGAGCCTGCCGGCGTGGAGCAAGGTGCAGCCGGGCGACTACACCAAGCTGTTGAAGAAGGTGCGCGAGCGCCCGGACGCAGCCCTGCTGGAGTCGGTGCTGCTGCGCAGCCAGTCGCTGGCGGTGTATTCGCCGGACAACAACGGCCACTTCGGTCTGGCGTTGGAAGCCTATGCGCACTTCACCTCGCCGATCCGCCGTTACCCGGACCTGCTGGTGCACCGTGCCATCAAGTACGCGCTGACCGGCGGCCCGCGCGAGAAATACACCTACACCCCGCGTGAAATGGCGGCGCTGGCGCTGCAGTGTTCCGAGCGCGAACGCCGTGCTGACGAGGCCGAGCGCGAGGTGGACGAGCGGTTCCGCGCGGCCTGGATGGAAAAACACGTCGGCGGCCAGTTCGATGGCGTGATCAGCGGCGTGACCAGCTTCGGCCTGTTCGTTGAACTGGACGAATCCAAGGTCAACGGCCTGATCCACGTGACCCAGTTGCCGCACGACTATTACCAGTTCGACCCGATCCGCAAGACGCTGTCCGGGGACCGCCGCGGCAATGAATTCCGGCTGGGCGACCGGGTGCGGATTCTGGTGCTCAAGGCCAGCATGGAAGAGCGCAAGATCGATTTCCGCCTGGTCGAGAAGCTGGACGGCGAGTCCGTGGACAGCGGCCTGCCGCCGCTGCCGGAGCGTGGCAAGCCGGCCAAGCGGATCAAGCAGAAGTACTGAGGACCGCCGCGGGTCGCCCGGCAGGGACCCGTGGCAGCAAGGCTGGCCACGGGCTCCGGTTACGCCCCGCCGGCCCCCCGGTAGTAACATTGCCCCCCGAATTTCCCCATGTGGCGCCCATGAGCAAGCAGAACCAGTGGATCGTCGGCGTCAATGCCGTGGCTTCTTCCATCGAGAAGGACCCGGAGAACGTTCGCGAAGTGTTGATCGAGGCCGGGGCCAAGAACCCGCGCCTGGTCGAAATTGAAGAAGAAGCCCTGCGCAAGGGCATCGACGTGCGCAAGGTCAACGCCCAGGCACTGGGCGGCGTGGCCGGCCAGGTGCGCCACCAGGGCGTGGCCGCGCGCTATGCCGCGCCCAAGCTGTGGGCCGAGAGCGAGCTGCAGGGCCTGATCGAAGCGGCCGAAGGCAAGGCACTGGTGCTGGTGCTGGACGAGGTGCAGGATCCGCACAACCTCGGCGCCTGCCTGCGCAGCGCCGCTGCTGCCGGCGTCACCGCCGTGGTGATTCCCAAGGACAAGAGCGCGCCGGTCAACGCGACCGTGCGCAAGGTCAGTGCCGGTGCGGCCGACCGCATTCCGGTGGTGGCGGTGACCAACCTGGTCCGCTGCATCAAGGACATGCAGAAGCTGGGCGTGTGGGTATACGGCCTGGCCGGTGAAGTGGACACCACCATCCACCAGCTCGACCTGCGCGGCAACGTGGCCCTGGTGATGGGCGGCGAGGCCGATGGCCTGCGCCGTCTCACCCGCGAAACCTGCGACCAGCTGGTGCGCATCCCGATGCCGGGTGATGTCGAAAGCCTCAACGTCTCCGTGGCCACCGGCGTGGCCCTGTTTGAAGCCGTCCGCCAACGTCTGTAAAGGAACCTGCATGCCCCACGCGCCGCACCGTCTCTCCCTTCGACTGACTGCGGCGCTGCTGGGGCTGGTTGCCCTGGCCGCTTCCGCGCAGGAAGCCCCACGGGCGCGCGCCCGCGAGCTGGGCGTTGCGCCCGGCATCTTCACCCCCGGCCAGCACAACGCCATTACCGACGTGGCCGGCGTGCGCGTGGGCCAAACCACCCTGATTGAAGGTGACACGGTACGCACCGGCGTCACCGCGATCCTGCCGCATGCGGGCAATGTCTACCGTTCGCGGGTACCGGCAGCACTGCACGTGGGCAACGGCTTCGGCAAGTTTGTCGGCAGCACCCAGGTCAACGAACTGGGCGAACTGGAAACCCCGATCCTGCTGACCTGCACGCTGTGCGTGTGGAAGGCCGCCGATGCGATGGCCGAGTGGATGCTGGCCCGGCCGGACATGCAGCAGGTGCGCTCGTTGAATGTCGTGGTCGGCGAGACCAATGACGGCGGGCTCAATGACATCCGCGCGCGGCCGATCACTGCCGACGCCGTGCGTCGCGCACTGGACACCGCGCAGAGCGGTCCGGTGCGCGAAGGCAGTGTGGGCGCCGGCACGGGCACGGTAGCCTTCGGCTGGAAGGGCGGCATCGGCACGTCTTCGCGCAAACTGCCCGACAGCCTCGGTGGCTGGACGGTCGGCGTGCTGGTACAGGCCAATTTTGGCGGCGTACTGCAGGTGGAAGGCGCGCCGGTCGGCCGCGAACTGGACCGTTATGCGTTCCAGAATGCAGTAGCTGCGCAGGGCAATGGGCGTGGGCTTGCTGATGACCGCGGCGATGGCTCGGTGATTATCGTCATCGCCACCGATGCACCGTTGTCTGATCGCAATCTCAAGCGGCTGGCATCACGCGGAATGATGGGTTTGGGCCGCACCGGCAGCTCCGCATCCAACGGCAGTGGCGATTACGTACTGGCGTTTTCCACCGCCGAATCGGTGCGGCGTGCTTTCGATGCACCGCAGCTGCAGACCACCGAGCTGGCCAACGAAGCGATGAGCGCGGTGTTCCAGGCCAGCGTGGATGCAGTGGAAGAATCGGTCTACAACGCCCTGTTCATGGCCACCACGGTCAGCGGCAACGGCCAGACGGTGGAGGCGATTCCGTTGGAGCGGGTGCGGGAGATTCTGCAAGCGCATGGGGTTGGTGCGTTGAAGCGATAGAGCCCCCTCACCCCAACCCCTCTCCCGTAGACGGGGGAGGGGCTTTGAGCGGGAACGGTGTTGGATTGCTCACCAATTGTCGTAATGCTTGGCCACTCCCTTCTCCCCTTGTGGGAGAAGGTGCCCGAAGGGCGGAAGAGGGGGAGCTTTTGACGTTGCTTGGCTAGAAGCTTCCCCTCACCCCAACCCCTCTCCCGTAAACGGGAGAGGGGCTTTGGTCACTGCAGGCTTTGGGCCCCTCCACCCAACGCCTTGTACAGCGTCACATCATTCACCAGCTGGCTGCGCTTGGTCTGCGCCAGTGACAATTCCGCGTTGCGACGCGTCTGCTCCGCTTCCAGCCATGTCCGCAGATCGGTGGCGCCGGCGCGGTAACGCACCTCGTAGAGACGCGCGATTTCCACGGCTTCGTCATACGAGGCCTGCGCCGCTGCAACCTGCTCGGCCAGGCGCGTGCGTGCCGACAGTGCGTTGTCCACTTCCGACAATGCGGTGTACAGCGTTTTACGGAAGTCGTTGGCCGCGATCTGATACGAGAGATCAGCCGAGTCGATATCCAGCTGCATCTGCCGGAACTTCAAAAACGGCAGGCTCAATCCGGCGCCCAGCGTCGCTACCGGGTTGCTCAGCACATCACCCAGCGATGGACTGGAACTTCCCACCGAGCCGCTCAAACTCAGGCTCGGGTAGTAACTGGTGGCGGTGACCTTGATGTTGGCCAGCGACTGCCGCAGGCGCAGCTCGGCCGCGCGCAGGTCTGGACGGCGGGCCAACAGCTCCGCCGGCAGGCCTTCTGCAAGCGCAGGGCTTTGCGCGACATCCAGATTCTGCGGCTCATCGGCCTGCGGCCACGGCTGGCCATCCAGCAGCACGGTCAGTGCGTTGCGGGTTTCCACGCGTTGCTGTTCCAACTGCGCCTGCGTGGCTTTCTGGCTTTCGATGTTCTGCCGCGCCTGGCGTACTTCCAGCCGCGATACCGCGCCGGCATCGAACTGGGTCTGTACCAGCGAAGCGGTGCGCTTCAATCGCTCCAGGTTGGCCTGGCCGGTGGCAATGGCCTGGTTGAGGTAACCCAGCTGCCAGTACAGCTCGGCGCTTTGCCCGATCAGGCTCAGCGTGGTGTTCTGCAGGTCCTGCGCGGTGGCCTGTGCTTCCCAGCGGGCGATGTCGCGTTGGCCGCGCAGCTTGCCCCACAAGTCCAACTCCCAGCCCAGCGACACGTTGGCGCTGTGGTTGCGTGACCAGTCATCGCTGCTGTCGATGCTGCGGCTGCCGTTGGCGCTGACTGAGCCTGATGCCTGGGGCCACAGATCCACCCCGGCCAGGCCCGCCTGCACGCGCGCGCGCTCCAGCTTCAGCCCGGCCGAAGCCATGTCGGTGTTGCTGTCGAGCACGCGTTCGATCAGCCGATCCAGGCGCGGGTCGGCGAAGCCCTGCCACCACGCATCGGCGCGCACGTCGGCCGGTGGCGCGGTGAGGTTGCGTTCGATGTCCTGCACCGCCGCGTTGGCAAGAGCATCGCCACGCCCATACTGCGCGGCGACCGGCAGGTGTGCGGCCGGGTCGGCGCTGGGTGTGGTGGCGCAGGCTGCAAGTGCGGCGGTCAATGCAGCGGCAAGCAGCAGGGGACGAATAGGTTTCATGGTCATCTTCATTCGCGGGCCAATGCCTCCACCGGGTCGAGCTGTGCGGCATTGCGGGCCGGCAGGAAACCGAACGCCACGCCGATCAGCGTCGAGCAGGCGAAGGCGGCGATGATCGAGGCGGTGGAGAACAACAGGGTGAAACTGGCGCCAAAGGTCTTGAACGCCCAACCGATGGACAGCGCCAACGCAATGCCGAGGATGCCGCCGAGCAGGCACACCAGCACCGCCTCGATCAGGAACTGCTGGCGGATATCACTCTGGCGTGCGCCAACGGCCATGCGCACGCCGATTTCACGGGTACGTTCGGTCACCGACACCAGCATGATGTTCATCACGCCGATGCCGCCGACCACCAGCGCGATGGCGGCAATGGCGCCGATCAGCAGGGTCATGGTCTTGGTGGTGGACTCGATGGTCTCGCGGATTTCAGCAGTGTTGGAAAGGAAGAAATCCTCGGTCCCGTGGCGCAGCGTCAGCAGTTTGGTGATGGCTGATTGCGCTGCGTCCATCGGCGTGTCGTCGGCCACGCGCACGGTGATGCCGCTGATGTAGCTCTGCCCGAGCATGCGCGACATCACCGTGGTGTACGGCGCCCATACGGACAGGTTGGTGCTGCTGCCAAAGCCCATCGACTGGCGCTTGGCCACGCCGATCACCCGCGCCGGCACATTGCCCAGCAACACCACCTGGCCGATCGGGTCATCGCTGCCGAACAACTGCGTGCGTGTGTTCTCGTCGATCAACACCACCTGGGCCAGGCTTTTCACTTCGCTTTGGTCGAAGTAGCGGCCCGACACCAGGGTCATGCCCTTGACCCGGAAGTACTGCTCACCGATGCCACTGACCTGCGCGCTGGCGGCCTTGTTGCCAACGCGTGCGGTGACCGAGCTGGATACGCTGGGCGTGGCGCTGTCGATGTAACTCTGCGCAGCCAGCGCATCGGCGTCGCTGGCCTTGAGCGTCTGCACGCGGCCCGAGCGCATGTCGCCGAAACCCCGGCCCGGGTACACGTCGATGGTGTTGGTGCCGAGTGCGGAGATGTTCTGCAGAATCTGCTGCTGCGAACCATTGCCCATCGCCACCACCGACACCACCGAGGCAATGCCGATGATGATGCCGAGCATGGTCAGGAAGGTGCGCAGGCGGTGGGCGTTCATGGCCAGCAGTGCCATGCGGAAGGCTTCGAGGAAGCGATCACGCGCCGCCTGGAAAGCGCTGCCGCCGGTCTTCACCGGGGCAGGGCGCTGCTGCTTCTGCAGTGCAGGCACCTTGTCGTTGTGACGGTCGGCGATGATCTCGCCGTCGCGGATTTCGATGATGCGCTGCGCGTGTTCGGCCACGTGCATGTCGTGGGTGACGATGATGATGGTGTGGCCTTCGGCATGCAGCTCGCCGAGGATGTTCATCACTTCCTCGCCCGATGCACTGTCCAGCGCGCCGGTGGGTTCGTCGGCCAGGATCACCTCGCCACCGTTCATCAGCGCACGCGCGATCGACACGCGCTGTTGCTGGCCGCCGGACAACTGCCCGGGCTTGTGGCCCATGCGGTCGGACAGCCCCAGCCGTGCCAGCAAGGCCTCGGCGCGGGTGCGGCGTGCATCGGACGGCGTGCCGGCATAGATCGCCGGTACTTCCACGTTGCCACGCGCGTCCAGATCACCGAGCAGGTGGTAGCGCTGGAAGATGAAGCCGAAGTGTTCGCGGCGCAGCTCGGCCAGCTCGTCCGGCTGCATGCGTCCGGTCTCGCGGCCGGCCACCTTGTAGGAGCCGACGGTGGGGCGGTCCAGGCAGCCGAGGATGTTCATCAGCGTCGATTTGCCCGAGCCGGACTGGCCGACGATGGCCACCATTTCACCGGCATGGATATCGAGGTTGACGTCCTTCAGCACGGCGATGGTTTCCTCGCCGGCCGGGAACTCGCGGCGCAGTTCGCGCAGTTGCAGCAGCGGTTGGCTCATCGGCGCGACCCGCCCATCATCGGGCTCATCGGGTTGCGCTGGTTGCCGCGTGCATTGGCCTTGTCGGCCGCATTGCCTTCGCCCACGACCACCAGGTCGCCTTCGCTCAGGCCTTCAAGCACTTCCACATTGGAGCCGTTGTTCAGGCCGACCTTGATCCGGCGCGGCTCCGGCTGCCCTTCCTGGTTGACCACGCGCACCATGTAGCTGTTGCTCTTGGCCAGGGCGGCGGCATCGGGCTGACGACGTTGCTGGCGCTGGCCTTCCTGCTTGCTGCGTGCGGCGCGCGGGGCGCCGCCTTCGGGAACCTTCTGGCCGAGTGCGACGGTGGGGATCAACAACGCGTCGGTCGCCTGTGCCAACAGCACCGACACCTGCGCGGTCATGTCGATGCGCAGCGTGCCGTCCGGGTTTTCCACGTCAAACAGCGCGTTGTAGTACACCGCCGTGCTGGAGCTGGACGAGGACGAACTGCTGGAGCTGGTGCTGTCGGTGCTGATCGACGCCGGCGCCGGGTTCACCGTGCGCAGCTTGGCTTCGTACCTGTGATCCGGATTGCCAAGGATGGTGAAGTACACCGGCATGCCCGGCTTGACCTTGACCACATCGGCTTCGGATATCTCCGCATTGACCGTGACCAGGTCCAGCCGCGCCAGCTTGACGATGGTTGGCGCCGATTGGTTGGCGTTTACGGTGCGGCCTTCTTCGGCGACCACCGCCACCACGGTGCCGTCGATGGGCGCGGTGATGCGGGTATAGCCCAGGTTGGCCTGGGCGGTGCCCAGTTCGGTTTCGCGCTGGCGGATCTGTGCATCCAGGGCACGGATCTGCGCGCGGGTGCTGGCCAGGTTGGCTTCGGCCGATTCGTATTCGGCGCGCGAAGTGGCCTCGGCGTCCAGCATTTCCTTCTGCCGGGCAAAAGCCAGTTCCGATTCCTTCAACGAGGCGGCCTGCACCGCACGCTGGGCACGGATGTTCTCCAGCGCCGCCTGGGCGTTCTTCAGGCTGTTCTCCTGGGTGACCGAATCGATCTCGGCGATCAGGTCGCCCTGCTTGACCACATCGCCCAACTGCACCTTCAGCGACTTGATCTGGCCGGAGGCCTGCGCGCCCACGCTGACCAGCTTGTAGGCGTCGATCACGCCGGTGGCATCGACGGTTTGTTCCAGGTTGCCGCGGGTGACCGGCGAGGTGGCCACCGAAGGCGCGGCAGGTTTGCGCGTGGCCCACGCGGCGCAGCCGGCCAGCAGGGCGACGATGGCGGTGGCAAGCAGGATCCGGTTGCGGCGGGAGGAGGGCAGCAGCTTCACGATGATGGGGCACTCATGGCGGGCCGCACGCTGCGGCGTCGGTGCCAGTGTGGACAGCTGGCGGTGGCGTCTCAACACTCGCCGTGTGTCACTTTGTGTCCGGCCGCAGCTGCCGTGTATCGCAATGTATCCAGATGGGCGGTTGATACACGCCGATACATGCACGATCACACAGGTTCATCCGCTAGCATGGATCATGGCGCCATGAGCAACGTAGAGACCATGCACCGACTGTTGGTGGTAGATGACGACAGCGATATCCGCGGCCTGCTGGCCGAACAGCTGGGGCGGGCCGGCTATGCGGTGAGCACCGCCGGTGACGGCAACCAGATGCGGCAGGTGCTGGCGCGCGAGCATATCGACCTGATCGTGCTGGACCTCAACCTGCCGCGCGAAGACGGGCTGTCGCTGTGCCGGGAGCTGCGCGCGCGCTCCAGCACGCCGGTGATCATGCTGACCGCACGCAGCGAGCCCATCGACCGCGTGCTCGGGCTGGAAATGGGCGCCGACGATTACCTGGCCAAACCGTTCGAGCCACGCGAGTTGTTGGCACGCATCCGCAATGTGCTGCGCCGGACCGAAGCATTGCCGGCCAACCTGGAGCCGCTGGCGATGCGCCGCGCGGCGTTCTCCAATTGGGTGTTCGACCTGGAACACCGCCACCTGGTGGACCCGGCCGGGCGCGTGGTGATGCTGTCCGGTGCCGAGTTCCGTTTGTTGCGGGTATTCGTGGCGCATGCCAACAAGGTGCTGTCACGCGAGCAGCTGGTGGCGTTGAGCACCGGCCGCAGCTACGAATCGCAGGACCGCGCCATTGACCTGCAGGTCAGCCGCCTGCGGCAGAAGCTGGGCGGTGGCGGCGGCAGCGATGGCCTGATCAAGGCCGTACGCAACGAAGGCTATGTGTTTGCCAGTGCGGTGGCGCTGGAATGAAGCGGCTGCGCCGGTTCCTGTCGTCGATGGCGGGGCGGCTGTTCGTCATCCTGCTGGTCGGCATGATGGTGGCGGCGATCGGCGCCACGCTGCTGGCCGAATCGCGCCGGCAGCAGGAGTTCGAGCGGCAGAACCTGGCGCGTATCGCCGACCGTCTGCAGGGCTTCGTCAACCTGATCGACCGCAACCCGGAGTTGCGCACGCGCCTGTTGGCCGTCGGCAGCCCCAGCGTGCGTGAAGTGAAGGGCGAGTTCCGCACCGGCGACAACGACGAGGCGTTGATGGAAGTGCTGGCCGCACGCGACGGCGTGGTCGCCAATGCGCGGGTACGCGCGAGCAGCTTCCGTGCCTGCCTGCCGCCATTGCCGGAGTTTCTGCCGCCGCCGGACAAGGGCCCGCGCACCCGCAGCCGTCACACGCGCGAACGTGATCCGGCGTTCACGCCGCCGCGTTGCCGGCTGGTGGAGTTGACCCTGAGCGACGGCACGCCGTTGCGCCTGGCGCTGGAATACCCGGCGGTGGTGCGGCGCACGGGCTCGGCATTTGACCCGTGGTTCCTGTCGCTGCTGGTGCTGGCCATCGGTGTGCTGGCCTATGTGGTGACACGCATCGCCAGTTCGCCGTTGCAGCGCCTGGCCGCCCACGCCACGCAGTTGGGCCAGGACCTGCAGCGTGCGCCGCTGCCGGTCACCGGCCCGCTGGAGGTCCGCCGTGCTGCAGAGGCGTTCAATGCCATGCAGCAACGGCTGCAGCGCCACCTGGGTGAACGCACGCAGATGCTGGCGGCCATCACCCACGATCTGCAGACGCCGCTGACGCGGCTGCGGCTGCGCCTGGAAAATGTGGCCGATGAGCCGCTGCGCGAGCGCTTGATTGGTGATCTGGCCGCGATGCAGGCCTTGATCCGTGAAGGATTGGAGCTTGCCCGCAGTGCGGAAAGCGCCGAGCAGCGCGCCGCGCTGGATCTGGATTCGCTGCTGGAAAGCGTGGTCGAAGATGCCGCCGAGTCCGGTCACGACGCGGTGCTTGAGCAGGGCTGTGGCGCGGTGATGATGCTGCGGCCACTGGCGATGCGCCGCTTGTTCTCCAACCTGGTTGATAACGCGGTGAAGTACGGCCGCAGCGCGCAGGTGCGGGCCCGTTTTCACGGCGAAGCGGTGGAAGTGAGCGTGCGCGACACCGGGCCGGGTCTTGCGGCCGAGGAACTGGAAGCGGTGTTCACCCCGTTCCTGCGCCTTGAGACATCCCGCTCGCGGGAAACCGGCGGCGCCGGGTTGGGCCTGACCATTGCCCGTGCCCTGGCGGAGAAGGATGGCGCCACGCTGGTGCTGCGGAATCATCCGGCCGGCGGGCTGGAAGCCGTGGTGCGCTGGGAGCACCCGCAATGGGCGGCCGCGCAGCGCGATCGGGGCGCCTGAAAGACACCGAACCTTTGCTAGTATCAGGCCACCTCTGGGGGCTCTGAACGATGGCAACGACTGCGATTCCGGTGGCGCGAACCCGTGGGGTTCGCGCAGATGCTGCGGGTTTGGTGAAGCGGGTTTCGGGCGTGGCGTTGTGCAGCCTGGCCGCCGCGCCGGCCATGGCGCAGACAACTGCGGCGCTGGCCGTCGTGCCCGCATCGGTGCTGACGCCCGGGGTGCTGGTTTCGCTGTGCGGCATCCTGCTGCTCGCGCTGGCGCTTTGCGTGTACCAGCTGCAGCGCCAGCGCCGCCGCCTGCACACGCTGCAGCAGCAGGTACAGCAGGCCGGGCACAGCGCGGCGCAGTTGCAGGCGGTTGAGCAGGAAAAGGCCGCCCTGGAACAACGCCTGCGCGAACAGGCCGACGCCTTCGCGCAACTCGCACATGAAGATGACCTCAGCGGCCTGCCCAATCGGCGTGCGTTCGACGACGCGCTGGTGCGCGAGATGGCATCGGCACGGCGCGAAGGGCGGCAGCTGAGTCTGGTGGTGATGAGCATCGATCACCTCAAGCAGATCAACGACACCTGGTCGCGGGCGGCCGGTGATCTGGTGCTGTGCGAAGTGGGCGAGTTGCTGCGCAGCAGCCTGCGCGCCTCGGACATGGCCGCACGGCTGGGCAACAAGGAATTCGCGGTGCTGCTGACCAATACTGCGCTGGCCGAGGCCGAGCGTGTTTGTCAGCGGCTGCAGCGTCTGTTCGGCCAGTACGGCCAATGGGGCGGCCGCAACGAAGGCGATGTGGCTGTCACTTTCAGCGCGGGTGCGGTGCAGTTGGATGGCGACCAGGCGCCGGTGCTGTTCTATCAGCGAGCCAAGCAGGCACTGGCGCAGGCCAAGCAGGACGGGCGCGCCCGCACCTGCGTGGCGTGAGCACTTAGGCCAAGGGCGAGGTTGGCCAGGCGTTGACGATCTTGCAGAACAGGCGCGCGGTCTGTTCGGTGTCATACACCGCGCTGTGCGCTTCGCTGGCATCCCACGGAAAGCCCGCGGCCTGCACCGCGCGCGCCAGCACTGTCTGGCCGTAGGCCACGCCGGCTAGGGTGACCGTATCGAACACGCTGAAGGGATGGAACGGATTGCGCTTGTGGCCGCTGCGGGCGACCGTGGCGTTGACGAAGTTCAGGTCGAAATGGGCGTTGTGCCCGACCAGGATCGCGCGCTGGCAGTTGTACTTCTTCATCGCCGCGCGCACCGGCGCGAACACATGTTCCAGTGCCTCGCGCTCGGGCTTGGCCAGGCGGAACGGGTGGTCCAGCACGATGCCGGTGACCTCCAGCGACTTGGGATCGATTTCGGTGCCTTCGGCAGGAATGACATGCGCGCTGGCGGTCTGGCCGGGGTAGAGCAGGCCGTTCTCGTCCATTTCCACGGGCACTGCGGCGATTTCCAGCAGCGCGTGGCGGTTCCAGTCAAAGCCCCCTGTTTCCACATCCACCACTACCGGCAGAAAGCCCCGAAAGCGTTGCGCCATGGGCGTGAAAGTGGGGCGCGGGACGGGCGTTTCGGCGGTTTCGTTCATCGCAATAGGGTAGCAGAGCGCGTAGGAGCGACCTCGGCCGCGACATTCTCTGTGTGTCAGGTCCGCCGAGGCTCCTGCGGTTGGCAAGGCCGGTCCGCGCTTTGCGGCCGCGGTGGGCCGGTCCCGGCCTCGCGCCTGAAGGCGCCCCTACGGTGCGGTGCCGAGCAGGCAGCCACGCGCCTGCAACTGCTGCAGCATCGCCGCGCCATTGGCGACGAACGCCGGATCGGCCGCAACCCCGGCTTCCACCGCCAAGGCCTGCAGCTGCTGGTTTCCGCTGAGCTCGGGTTCCTGCTCCAGCCGTTCCAGTAGCCGATACAGTAGCGGCGACAGCTCGGAGAAGGCGATGCTGCCGTCTGCCTGCCGGCGCGCCAGCAACAGCGTCGCTTGTGCAGGCACCTGCAGCGGCTGATGCTCCGGGCCGATACGGTGCACCGGCCATTGATAGGCCAGCGCACGGCACCACGGCGAAAGCACCGGGTTGCCGGCCAGCAGGTCGCCGCCGGGGTCGTGCGCGGGCAAGGGGGCATCGCTGAGCTGCAGCGCCAGCTCGATCCATTCGTAGTGGGCAAGTTCCAGCAGCCAGGGCGCGCCGGCGTCGGCCGGTGCTGCGTCGAGGAAGTGGATGAACTCCTGGCCGATCTCGGTGAACAAGGGCGTATGCGCGCGGTGCTCGCGGCAGAAAGCGCGTACCTGTTCCAGCCAGCGCACCGGCCCCAGCGTGCATTTGATCACCGGGAAATTGGCGGCCAACAGGCTTTGCAGATTGTTGAAGTACAGCTCTCGGTAAACCTGCATCCGCGCATCGGGAATGTGCCCGGGCGCGGCGTTGTGCTGCGGGTCGCGCAGATGCGCGGCGAAACGTGTCTGCAGCTGCAGCAGGGTTTCAGCCATGTGCGGCAATCCGGGGCGCGCCTGCCTGTTGCTGCAGGCTGCGGATGTGTGCCACTTCTTCCAGCAGCTCGGCCAAGGGTGGGAAGTTGAAGTCGCGTTCCAGCAGCGTAGGGCGCACGCCATGCAGCGCATAGGCGGCGGAGAGCAACGACCAGACATCGTCCTTGACCGGCATGCCGTGGGTGTCGATCTTCAGGTCATCGGCTTCATCGTGATGGCCGGCGATGTGGTAGCTGGCGATGCGCCGGGAAGGCAGCTTTGCCAGAAATGCACGCGGGTCATAACGGTGGTTGATGGCGTTGACGTAGACGTTGTTGACGTCCAGCAGCAGGTCGCAGTCGGCTTCGTCCAACACCGCGTTGATGAAGCTGGCTTCATCCATGTCGGCACCGGGCACTGCGTAGTAGGAGGCGTTCTCCACTGCAATGCGACGCCCGAGGATGTCCTGCGTCTGGCGGATGCGCGCGGCCACGTGCTGCACGGTCTCTTCGGTGAAGGGCAGCGGCAGCAGTTCGTACAGATGGCCATCGTCACTGCACCAGCTCAGGTGCTCGCTGTACAGCGCGACGCGGTGCTGGTCCAGGAAGTGACGGGTGCGCTGCAGGAAACCCACATCCAGCGGCGCGGGCCCGCCCAGTGACAGGGACAGGCCGTGGCAGGTCAGGGCATGCCGGCGTGACAGCTCGTGCAGGGCTTCGCCCAGCCTGCCGCCGACACCAAGCCAGTTGTCCGGGGCGCATTCGAGGAAATCGAATGCGCCGTCCGGCGCGGCATGCAGCGCGTCCAGCAGGGAGCGGCGCAGCCCCAGGCCTGCGCTTGCCGGTGGCGGCAGGCGCAGGCAGTTGTCGGTGGGCTCAGTGGTTGCCGCCACACTTGCCCTCGCCGCACTTGCCTTCGGCATGGGACTTGGCGGCGCCGGCCGCTTTGTCTGCTGCCTTGGCGTCGTCACTCTTGGCCGGCTCCTGCGCGTGGTTGCTGCCGCACTTGCCTTCACCGCATTTGCCCTCGGCCTTCTGCTTGGCATCGGCGTCGGTGGTCTGGGTGGCCTCGGTTGCAGCCTGCGTTTCGGCGGTGGGCGGCGGCGGGGTCTGGGCGCTGGCACCCAGCGCATAGCCCTGGGCGAGGTCGGTCATGGCGAATGCCGGTGCGGCCATGCCGCCGAGCAGGGCGGCGCCGATGGCCAGGGAAACAGGTTTGCGGATGGTCATGATGGTATCTCCGGAGCATGAAGGGGCCGGGGGGAGGCTGGAGCTTAGCAAGCGGTGCTGTCGGAAGTCGTGGTTTTGGATGGCTGTGGTGACGGGAGTGAGTAACAGCAACGACAACGGCACTCCTCCCCACCCCTCCCCTGCGCGGGGCGCAAGGGAGGGGGTGAAAAGCCAGGTCCACTGCTCTGCGAAATCAGGCTTTGGCTCCCTCCCTTGCGCCTCGCGCAGGGGAGGGTTGGGGAGGGTTGGGGAGGGTTGGGGAGGGGTAGCTTTTCAGACGCCAGACATACCCCAAAAAGAAACAGGCCCTTTCGGGCCTGTTTGTTCACCACTTCCGGCAACCCGGAATGCACTGTCGCGTTACCGCGTATCAAGTGTGGTCCAGCGTGCTGGTTTCGTCGCGCTTCTCGCGCGGCGGCAGCGGCTCTTCGCCCTTGACCAGGAACCAGACGTTCTCGGCAATGTTGGTGGCGTGGTCGCCGATGCGCTCCAGGTTCTTGGCCATGAACAGCAGGTGCGTGCATGGGGTGATGTTGCGCGGGTCTTCCATCATGTAGGTGAGCAGCTCGCGGAACAGTGCGGTGTACTGCGCGTCCAGGCGGGCATCGTCGTCGCGCAGCTTGAGGGCGGCGTTGACGTCGTTGTTGCGGTAAGCCTCCATCGCCGCACGGACCTGGATGGCGGCCAAGCGGCCCAGTGCGCGCAGGCCCTGGATCTGCGGCAGCGGCGGCACCCCGGCCAGCGCGATGGAGCGCTTGGCGACGTTGGCGGCGTAGTCGCCGATGCGCTCGATGTCGGCCGGAATGCGCAGGCCGGCGAGGATCTCGCGCAGGTCACGCGCCATCGGCCCACGCAAGGCCAGGCGCATCACGTCATGGCTGATCTGCTGCTCAAGCTGGTCGATGGCATCGTCGTTGGCGACGATGCGCTGGGCCGCCTTCTCGTCGCGGCGTTCGATCACGTCCAGCGCCGCTTCCAGCTGGGCCACGGACATTTCGCCCATGCGCAGGATTTCGGCCACCAGACGCTGCTGCTCTTCGTCGTAGCTCTTGACGATGTGGTCGTTGGGAAGATTGTTCATGATGAGCGCCGGCAATTGAGAGTGGGATTGGAGATTGGAGAGGTGGGATTCGTGAAGGCGGGACGGTTTTGCGGGTGCCGAGGCGTTTGCCAATCCCCAATCCCGAGTTTCCGATCCCGGCCTGCCATCAACCAAAGCGACCTGTGATGTAGTCCTCGGTCTGCTGCTTGGACGGATTGGAGAAGATCACTTCGGTGCGGTCGTGCTCGATCAGGTCGCCCAGGTACATGAAGGCGGTGTAGTCCGATACGCGCGCGGCCTGCTGCATGTTGTGGGTGACGATGGCGATGGTGTAGTCGTTCTTCAGCTCTTCGACCAGCTGCTCGATGCGGCTGGTGGAGATCGGGTCCAGCGCCGAGGTCGGCTCGTCCAGCAGCAGCACGTCCGGGCGCAGCGCCACGGCACGGGCAATGCACAGGCGTTGCTGCTGGCCACCGGACAGGCCCAGCGCGCTCTGGTTGAGTTTGTCCTTCACTTCATCCCACAGCGCGCCCTGACGCAGCGCCTGTTCCACGCGCACGATCATCTCGGCCTTGGACAGTTTTTCGTGGTGACGGATGCCATAGGCCACGTTCTCGAAGATGGTCATCGGGAACGGCACCGGCTTCTGGAACACCATGCCCACCTTGGAACGCAGGCGGTTCATCGGGTACTTCGGCGAAAGGATGTTCTCACCGTCCAGCAGCACCTCACCGCGCGCTTCCAGCTTCGGGTACAGCGCGTAGATGCGGTTGAAGATGCGCAGCAGGGTGGACTTGCCGCAACCGGACGGGCCGATCAGCGCGGTCACGCGCTTTTCCGGGATCTCCAGGTTGATGCTCTTCAGCGCATGGAACTTGTCGTAGTAGAAATCCAGACCGCGCGCGGCCAGCTTGACCGGCGCAGGGCTGTGCAGCGACTGGTTGGCGGCGGGCACGGTGATGCGCTGCATCGGCACGGCATTGGTGAGGTCGTTCATGGGATGGTCCATGGGATCAGTCGTTTGAGATTCGGTTGCGCAGCAGCAGGCCGCGCGCGGAAAGGCTTACCAGCAGCACGAACACGGTCAGCACCAGGGCGCCGGCCCAGGCCAGTACCTGCCACGATTCGTAGGGGCTGCCGGCGAACTGGTTCATCACCACCGGCACCGAAGCCATTGGCTGGAACACGTTGCTGTTCCAGTACTGGTTGCCGAAGGCGGTGAACAGCAGCGGTGCGGTTTCACCGGAGATGCGCGCCAGCGCCAGCAGGATGCCGGTGACGATGCCGGCCATGGCGCTGCGGTACAGCACCTGCATGATCACCTTCCACTGCGGCACACCCAGCGCCAGTGCCGCTTCGCGCATCTGCACTGGCACCAGCCGCAGCATTTCGTCGGTGGTGCGGATCACCACCGGCAGCACGATGAAGGCCAGCGACAGCGCGCCTGCAAAGGCCGAGAACTGGCCGCCGGTCTGCATCACATACAGGGTGTAGACGAACAGGCCCAGCACGATCGACGGTGCCGACAGCAGGATGTCATTGACGAAACGCACCACCGTGCCGGCCTTGCGGGCATTGCCGTACTCGGCCAGCCAGGTGCCGGCGGCCACGCCCAGCGGGGTGCCGATGGCGATGGCCAGCGCGCACATCACCGCGCTGCCGAAGAAGGCATTGAGCAGGCCGCCTTCCTGCATCGGCGGCGGCGTCATCTTGGTGAACAGGTCCAGGTTGATGCCCGGCAGGCCCTTGGACAGCAACGTCCACAGGATCCAGCCGAGGAAGAACAGGCCGAACAACGCGGTGGCACACCCCAGGAGCAGGGCCACGCCGTTGGTGATGCGACGGCGCAGGTACAGCGAATCAGATGCCTTGCTGGAAGCGACGGTGGACATCAGTTGCCCTCCTTGCGGGACAGACGCATCAACATCAGGCGGGCAATGGCCAGCACCACGAAGGTGACGATGAACAGCACGAAGCCGAGCAGCAGCAGGGCCGAGCGGTAGGTTTCGGTGGCTTCACCGAAGTCGTTGGCAATCAGTGCGGCGATGGTGGTGCCCGGCTCCAGCAGCGACGGCGTCAGGCGCACGCTGTTGCCGATCACGAAGGCCACGGCCATGGTTTCACCCAGGGCGCGGCCCAGGCCGAGGAACACACCGCCGATGACCGCCGAGCGGGTGTAGGGCAGGACGATGTCCCAGCTCACTTCCCACTTGGTCGAGCCCAGTGCATAGGCCGATTCCTTCAGGCGGGTGGGCACGGTGAGGAACACCTCACGCATCACCGAGGAAATGAACGGGATGACCATGATCGCCAGCACGAAGCCGGCAGTCAGCATGCCGATGCCCAGCGGCGGGCCCTGGAACAGCGCGCCGATTACCGGCAGCGCGCCCAGGTGTTCGTTGAGGAACGGGGTGACGTACTCGGTCATCACCGGCACCAGCACGAACAGGCCCCACATGCCGTAGATGATCGAGGGGATGCCGGCCAACAGTTCGATGGCGGTGCCGATCGGCCCGCGCAGCCAGCGCGGCGCCACCTCGGTGAGAAAGAAGGCGATGCCGAAACTCACCGGCACCGCGATCAGCATGGCGATCAGTGCAGTGACGATGGTGCCGTAGATCGGCGCCAGTGCACCGAACTTGTTCTCCACCGGATTCCAGTCGGAGGAATAGAAGAAACTCAGGCCCTGCTCCTGCAGGGCGTGGCGGCCACCCCACAGCATCGACAGTGCGGCACTGGCCAGGGCGACCAGCACGAAGATCACCGTGGCGATCAGGAACCAGCGGAACAGCCGGTCGTTGCGGGCATCGCGCAGATCGCGCGAGCTGGGCGAAGCGAGAGACGGTGCGATGGCATTCATGGCAGCGGCGTAGGCCCAAGGGGGAGGCGGGGAAACATCAGTCCCTCGTTGGAGGGGGAGTCGTTGTTCCTGCTTTTGTTCGTCATCCCCGCCTGCGCGGGGATGGCGCAATGACAAGGGCGGATGCGCCAGAGCGGCGCATCCGCGTCATTGCGTCACTTGAACTCAGCAGCCCAGTAGGCTTCGATCTGCGTCACCAGCTCGGCCGGCAGCGGCACGTAGTGCAGTTCGTTGGCCTGGGTCTGGCCGTGCTCGAAGGCCCACTTGAAGAAGGCGCGGGTGTCGGCACTGCGCTTGGCATCCTTCGGCTGCTTGTGCATCAGCATGAAGTTGGTGGCGGTGATCGGCCACGCATTGGCGCCCGGGGCGTTGGTGATGACCAGGTTGAAGTCCTTGGCGTTGGCCCAGTCAGCGCTGGCTGCGGCGGCGGCGAAGGTTTCGGCGGTCGGTTGCACCCAGCTGCCGGCGGCATTCTGCATCGAGGCGTACGGCATGTTGTTCTGCAGCGCGTAGGCCAGCTCGACGTAGCCGATCGAACCCTTGATCTGCTGCACATACGAAGCAACGCCTTCATTGCCCTTGCCGCCAACGCCGTCCGGCCACTGCACCGAGGTGCCTTCGCCGACCTTGTCCTTCCACTCGCCGCTCACCTTGGACAGGTAGTTGGAGAAGTTGAAGGTGGTGCCCGAACCGTCGGAGCGGTGCACCAGGGTGATCTTGGCATCGGGCAGGGTCACGCCCGGGTTGGCGTCGGCGATGGCCTTGTCATTCCACTGCTTGATCTTGCCCAGGAAGATGTCCGCCAGCAGGGTGCCGCTCAGGCGCAGCTGGCCCGGCTGCAGGCCTTCAATGTTCACCACCGGCACCACGCCGCCGATGGCCGACGGGAACTGGCCGAGGCCGGCCTGGGCCAGCTCTTCGGTGGAAAGCGGCTTGTCCGAGGAACCAAAGTCCACGGTGCCGGCCTTGATCTGGGCGATACCGCCGCCCGAACCGATGGACTGGTAGTTGATCTTGGCGCCGGTGGCGGCGTTGTAGTCGGCCGACCACTTGGACACCAGCGGGAAGATGAAGGAAGCGCCGGCGCCGGAAATTTCAGCGGTGAGCTTGTCACCGGCGGCAGGCGCGCCAGCAGCGGCATTTTCCGGGGTCGAAGCGGCCTGGTTGCCAGAGCCACCGCAGGCCGACAGGCCCAGGGCAATGGCCAGGGAGAGGGCGGCAAGGCCGGTCGTGTGCAGCTTCATGGGTCACTCCATAGCGGGAGAAATGCCGGCAGGGCCAGCGGATGAGGCTATGAAATGATGTTTTTGTTACAGCCTGATTACATCGTTAAAAGAATATAAAAATCTCAATGGAATCAATGAGACAGCGCCCTAGCGGCAGTGCCCGGTGGTGTCCGGGAGAGAGAATTTTCGGACAAAATTCCGCAGAAGCGGGGGCGGCACCGACGCAGGCAGGGATGAAGCAAAGCGCAGTGCCAGCGATTGAGGTGGCACAGGTCCAGTGAGGTGAGCGCGTGACGCCGGGATTTCATCCCAGCCCATGGCGCCACACGGGCGCGGGTTGTTGTAGGAGCGCCTTCGGGCGCGAAGCAGGCGATCTGAAGACGAGGCGTTCTTCAGGCCGGCAATGGTTGCGCCTGACTTCGGGGAGACCAGTGGCCTCGCGGCTAAAGCCGCCCCTGCAACAAGACGCAGGTTGGGATGAGATCCCAAGCCTACAGTGCTCAACCCATCCCCAATCCCCGTCCCAAAAAGAAGGCGCGGATCGCTTGATCCGCGCCTGAGGCGACGAGGGAGAGGGGCTCGGCGTCTCTACACTCAGTAAGCCAGGTTCTGCTGCCAGTAGGTTTCGATCTGGCGGACCAAGGTGTCGGGCAGCGGCACGTAGTCCAGCTGGCGGGCCTGCGCGTCACCGTTGGCGTAGATCCAGCGGAAGTACTCGACAGCGGCCTTGGCGCCTTCGGCGGTCTTGGGCTGCTTGCGCATCAGGATGAAGTTGGTGGCGGTGATCGGCCATGCCTGCTCGCCCGGTGCATTGGTCATCACCAGGTAGAAGTCACGGGCGTTGGCCCAGTCGGCGCTGGCGGCCGCGGCCGAGAAGGTTTCATCGCGCGGCTGCACGAAGTTGCCGGCGGCGTTCTTCATGCGCGAGAAGGTCAGGCGGTTCTGCAGTGCATAGGAGAACTCGACATAGCCGATCGAACCCTTGATCTGCTTGACGTAGGCGGCGACACCTTCGTTGCCCTTGCCGCCGATGCCGACCGGCCACTGCACGCTGGTGCCTTCACCGACGCTGGTCTTCCAGTCGTTGTTGACCTTGGACAGGTAGTTGACGAAGTTGAAGGTGGTGCCCGAACCGTCGGAACGGTGCACGACGGTGATCTTGGCATCCGGCAGTGCCAGGCCGGCGTTGAGCGCGACGATGGCCGGGTCATTCCACTTGGTGATCTTGCCCAGGAAGATGTTGGCCAGGGTCGGGCCGTCGAGCTTCATGGCACCGGCTTCCACGCCGGCCACGTTGAGCACCGGCACCACGCCGCCGATCACCGACGGGAACTGCACCAGGCCGGAGGAGGACAGTTCTTCCGGGCGCAGCGGGGCATCGGAGGAGCCAAAGTCCACGGTGTTGGCCTTGATCTGGGCGATACCGCCGCCCGAGCCGATCGACTGGTAGTTGACCTTCTTGCCGGTGGCAGTGCTGTAGTCGGCCGACCACTTGGACATGACCGGGTAGATGAAGGAAGCGCCGGCGCCGGTAACGTCATTGGCGTTGGCGGCGAACACGGACGACGCGGCGAGGATGGCAACGACGGCGCGCGATTTGATGGCGTGGATCACGAAAGGCTCCTGGGAGGGTGAGGTGCGGTGGTTCCGCCCGGCGCCTATTGCATAACGATTTGATGACAGCGCAGCGTCTGTCATATGACGTACTGGTGACAGCTGTTTGCCGCCTCAGAAGGCGGCCTTGATGCCTTCCGGCAGCGGGTAGCGGCGGCCGCTGGGGCGCAGCGTATAGCTCCTGGCCGGAAGCGCGCTTTCGGTTTCAGCGCAGTTGCCGGCGGCGTCCTCGCGCTGTTCACGGCTGATGCCGCGCTCGCGGATGTGCAGCATCGCCCAGCCCTGCGCGGGTAGTGGCCCCACGTCGAGCGTGCGGCTCATGTCATGAAAGTCGCCGGTGCAGTTTGTGTCCCATTCGCCGCCGGCCTGCCGCATGAGGATCGGGTCGGTGATGGTCTCCAGCCGGTTGTCCTGCAGTACCAGCAGCTGCAGGCGTTCGTCGCCGAACGGATTGGCTCGTGACGAGCCGCTGCGCGTGATGCGCACGCCGAATGCGCGCGTGTCGGCGGACAGGCGGTAGCGCGCGGTATCCAGGCTGACGTTCTCGATGCGGATTGCGTCGCTGCTCATCATGCCGGGCAGGCGCAAGGTGGCGCGCGGGCGCAGCGTGGTGGTGTCGACCACCAGCAGATCCAGGTCGCCATCGCGATAGCTGTCATTTTCCTGCCACGGGCCGAGCAGCGGCACCGCCATCAGGGTCAGCGTGGTGTCGGCCGGCCAGACCCGGCACACGCCTTGTTCGGCATCGATCTGCATGTCGCCGTGCTCCGGCAGGGTGCCTGCGGGCAGCTGCGCATACGCCTGGCGGATGCGCTGCGCACTGTCGGTACCGCAATCCTGGGCCAGTGCTGTGAGCGGGAGGGCAAGCAGGGACAGGAGCAGGCCGATGCGCATGGTCAATCCGTTGATGACGTGGGCATGCAGGATAGCGGCTACGCCTGACGCAGGAGCGGCCTTGGCCGCGAAGCTGGCAGTGTGTCTGCTCGCGAAGTGACGAATGGTGAACTACGGGTATTTCGTTGATGCGTGCGGCAATCGGTGATCCCTTGCTCGAAATGAGTGCCGACTTCGCGGCCAAGGCCGCTCCTACAGGAGCGGCGTGCTTCTCATGGGCCCGTGCTGCTCAGCGATACCGTAGGAGCGGCCTTGGCCGCGAGGCGAATCAATGTGTCCAAGGTCGCTCCCGCCAAACAGAAAACGCCCCTTGCGGGGCGTTCTCCGTGAACATTGGTGCCTGGACTTACCAGAAGAACTGCAGGCGGGCTTCCAGGATGTTCGGCTTGTCGCTGACAAAGCCGCGCGCGCTGGAGCTGTACTTCTTGCTGTCCACCATCACATAGTTCATCGACGCCTTGAAGTTGGAGCGCCAGTACCAGTTGGCACCGATGGTCCAGATGTCCATCTTGCCGCCGAGCACACCGTCCACCAGCGGCGCGCCACCGACCACGGCCGGGGCACGCACGCCACCGTCGTTCAGGTCGATATGGTCGAAGCGTGCACCCAGCTGCCACATGCCACGGCCCGGTTCGTTCGGCAGGCCCAGGCCCGGGGTGCCGCCCTTGTAGCTCCAGGTCTCGCCGGTGACGTTCCACACGCCGCTGACGTAGAAGCCGTCGCTGGTGTAGTTGTCATGGTCATAGCGCTTGACCTTGGCGTTGAAGTACTCGGCCTGGGCCTTGAACGGGCCCTGCACGTACATGGCTTCGGCGCCAATGGTGCTGATGCGATCGCTGTCCTTCATGTCGCCGCTGTCGACCAGGCGCACGGTGGCCAGGTCGGCGTTGGGACGTGCGCGCAGGCGCAGGGTGTCCGCGTCGGTGTCGTAGTCGGCGTAGCTCAGGCCCAGGTGCAGGAAGTTGCCCTTCTCGTTGATCGGGGCAAAGGTGCCGCGCAGGCCGTAGCCGCTGCCGTGGGCCAGGTCGCGGGTCAGCTCGCGGCCAAAGGCCGAGGCGTTGATCGACCAGTTGCCGTCCGCGATGCCGTAGCCGACACCGAGGCGGCGAGCCACCGCGTAGGTATTGGTGACGGTGGCCTTGGAGATGAAGTCGTTGTTCTTGGTGCTGGACAGTTCTTCCAGGCTGTTGGGCTGCTTGAACTGGCCGGCCTGCAGGAAGTGGCTGCTGTTGCCGCCCAGCTTGTACTTGAGGTTGGTGTCCAGGAACTTGTCGGCCTTGGCGTCATAGCCGACCACCCATTCCACGTTGCCCGGGCCCTTGCCCTTCAATACCAGCTCGGCGCGGCGCAGCTCGAATTCGCTGTTCTTGCCGTTCTTGCCGGTGGTGCCGTTGAGGTCGGCCTTGTCGTTGTCGAACCAGTTGCCGTCAGCCTGCACCAGGCCTTCGAAGGTGATTTCGGAACCGCCGATGACGTCGATGGCGACTTCAGCATGTGCGGCCGGTACAAACAGCGCCGCCGCAACGGCTGCAGTAAGGAGTTGGCGATGCAGTTTCATGGATGGATAGCCTTGCAGGCAGGTTGAGGATGCAGCGAAGGCTAGAGCGTAAAGATTGCGTAAATATGACAGTCTGGCGACTTGCTTTGGCCGCGATCAGCGCATGCCAACGCATTGGACAGGCGCGCTGTTACGGGCAGGTGTCGCGCAGATGGCAGTCGTTTGGCCTGGGCGCGAGGGTGCCGCGTCGTTGAAATGACAGCGATTGCAGGCCGCGCCCGTGGTGGGCGCGGTTGCCGTGTCAGGCGGGGGTCTTGTCCTTGAAATGACACAGGTCGCGGATCACGCATTGCGGGCAATCCGGCTTGCGTGCCTTGCACACATAGCGGCCGTGCAGGATCAGCCAATGATGCGCGTCCAGCAGGAATTCCTCGGGGATGACCTTGATCAGGCCATCTTCCACCGCGCGCACGTCCTTGCCCGGGGCCAGGCCGGTGCGGTTGCCGACGCGGAAGATATGCGTGTCCACGGCCATTGTCGGCTGGCCGAAGGCGGTGTTGAGCACCACGTTGGCGGTCTTGCGGCCGACACCGGGCAGGGCTTCCAGGGCGGCGCGGTCGGCAGGGACTTCGCCGCCGTACTTTTCCACCAGGATGGCGCAGGCGGCGATCACGTTCTTGGCCTTGGCGTTGAACAGACCGATGGTGGCGATGTAACGCTTCAGGCCTTCTTCGCCCAGGTCGAGGATGGCCTGGGCGGTGTTGGCCACCGGGAACAACTTGCGCGTGGCCTTGTTGACGCCCACGTCGGTGGCCTGCGCGGACAGGGCGACGGCGACCAGCAGCTCGAACGGCGAGCTGTATTCCAGTTCGGTCTTCGGGTGCGGGTTGAGCTCGCGCAGGCGCGTGAACATCTCACGCACTTCTTCACGGCTCATGCGCTTGCTGCTGCGCGGTGCGGCGGGCTTCTTCGTCGCGGCAGCGGCCTGCTTTGAAGCGGGCTTTTTGGTCACGGCCTTTTTTGCCGCAACTTTCCGGGGTGCGGCTTTCCTGATCACAGCTGCATTCATGACGACGGTTTCTCTGCGGCACGCGCCTTGGCACGGGCAAGGATGGCGGCTGCTGCCGAGGGCAGGGCAGGCTTGCTGTCAGCGGCCGGCGGCGGTGCGCGGCGTGCTTCGCGTTCGGCGGCACGCCGTGCCAGCCGCGCATCACGGGCGCGGTGACGCTCGCGTGCGGCCCATGCGGTGCGCAGCTGCTGCTGTGCGTCGAGCAACTGCTGCGACTGAGCCGGCGACAACGTGGTGTCACCGGGCTGCGCGGCATAGTCCATCAACCCGGCGCGCACGGCGGCGTCCAGGTCGTCATCAACAACGAACTGCAACAACTGTTGCGGTGTAGCGGGGACGGCAGACATCGGTTGGGACTCAGCGGTTCTTGAATTCCGGCTTGCGGCGCTCCAGGAAGGCGCCGGTGCCTTCGCGCATGTCCTCGGTGGAGAAGGCCAGGCCGAACTGTGCGCTTTCGTATTCCAGGCCTTCCTCGATGCCGCATTCGCCGCCGACGTTGATCGCATCAAGAATGGCGCGCAGTGCCAGGGGCGCGGCGTTGGCCAACTGTGTGGCGATCTTCAGGGTTTCCGCTTCCAGTTCGGCGGCCGGTACCACGCGGTTGACCAGGCCCAGTTGCTGGGCGCGGACGGCGTCGATGGGCGCGCCCAGCAGGCACAGTTCCAGCGCGGCGGCCCGGCCGGCCAAGCGCAGCAGGCGCTGGGTGCCGCCGAAGCCGGGCAGCAGGCCCAGGTTGATTTCCGGCTGGCCAACCTTGGCGGTGTCGGCGGCAATGCGCAGGTGGCAGGCCATGGCCAGCTCCATGCCGCCGCCCAGCGCAAAACCGTTGACCATGGCGATCACCGGCTTGTTCAGGCGCTCGATCCGGCGCATCAGGCGCTGGCCGATCAGCGAAAAGTCACGCCCCTGAACCGGGGTCAGCCCATTCATCTCGGCAATATCCGCACCGGCCACGAAGGCCTTGGGGCCGGCGCCTGTCAGCACCACCACGCGCACATCATCGGCCTGGGATGCCTCGGCAAAGGCCGCGTCCAGCGACTCCAATGTCTGGCGGTTCAAGGCGTTGAGCTTCTCCGGGCGTTGCACCGTAAGAGTACGAATGCCATCGCGGGTGCTGACTGAAACCGATGCCTCGGACATGCCGTTGCGCTCCTGAAAAGTTAAAAAAAAGTGATGTTGGAACTATCGTCCGGCCATGCCTGTCTGAGCTTGCGACGTCAGTGGCGGACAGCCTTTGTGACGGCTATCCTAACCCGTCGCCTCATGCGGCATGGTTGCCCCTGAGACACCCTTCCTGGAGAACTGTTTGATGAAGTTGCGTTCTATCGCGGTCGCCGTGGCCGCTCTGGCCCTGACCGGCACTGCATTCGCCCAGGACGTTTCGTCCGAGAAGGGCAAGCTGAGCTATTACTTTGGTTACGACTACGGCAACAACCTTGCCGAGCTCACCGGCCGTGGCGAGCAGCTGGACATCGCTTCGGTGGTGAAGGGCCTGCAGGATGCCTACGCCAAGAAGCAGCCGGCCATCACCGCCGACCAGCTCAAGCCGGCCGTTGAGGCATTCCAGCGCCGTGAGCAGGGCCGTGCCCAGGCTGCCAAGGCCGAGTACGACAAGGCTGCCGGTGAAAACAAGACCCGCAGTGACCAGTTCCTGGCCGCCAACAAGGCCAAGGCCGGCGTGCAGAGCCTGGCCGATGGCGTGCAGTACCGCGTGATCGAAGCCGGCAGCGGCGCCAAGCCGACCCAGGCCAGCACCGTTGCGCTGGAAGTGGCCGGCCCGTTCCCGTACGGCCAGCGTCCGACCGAAGCGCGTCCGGCCCAGTCGATTCCGTCGATCAAGCTCAGCGAAGTCGAAATGGCTGCAATGCGTGAAATCCTGCTGCAGATGCCGTCCGGCGCCAAGTGGGAAGTCACCCTGCCGCCGGAGAAGGCCTACGGTGCCGATCCGCGCACCCCGTTCCCGCCGAACGTGGCTGTGCAGTTCGAGATCAAGCTGGTCAGCATCAAGTAATTCACGTCAGACAGTTGAGTTAAAGAAAACGCCGGTGCACGCACCGGCGTTTTTTTTCTGCCCGGATATTGCCGTGCAGGCCTGCCGTCGCGGTGGGCGGCCGGCTGCGGTGTGTGATGCCCGCCATGCGTTGCTGCCTGGCATGTGAGGCCTTGTGGGAGCCTTGCCATGCCGTCTGCGGTTGCGGTTGGCATCGGCTGGAAAACAGAGGCGTGTGCGGGGTGTTTACCGATGGCTGGGTATACTCCGCGGCATCTGCTGGAGGACGCCATGGAATACAGGAAGTCGGTGCGCATGCGGTGGGCGGCGGTCGCGTTTGCGGCGTTGGCCCTGGTTGCAGGATGCAAACGGAATGAAACCGGACAGCTGCCCGGCGCCAGTGGCGAGGCCATCGTCGCCAAGCAGGAAGAGGTCAAGGGCTTTGCCCTGCTGCGGGCGTACCCGGACCAGCGGCGTGGTGATGGCCTGGCGTTGGCGGTGGAGTTCTCGCGGCCGCTGGTCGGCACCCAGGATTTCGACAAGCTGCTGCGCTTCGAGGAAAAGGTCGGCACCGAGGAAAGCAGCTGGTCGCTGTCCGACGATGGCAAGACCCTGCGCTACCCGTATGTGGAAGCGGCCAAGGAATACACGCTGATCATTTCTCCGGACCTGCTTGCCGCCGACGGCAACCGGCTGGGTACCGAGGTGAAGCAGAAGGTGTTCACCGGCGAGCTGGACCCGGCGGTGGGCTTTGCCTCGCAGGGCAGCGTGCTGCCGTCCCGCGAGAGCCGCGGCCTGCCGGTGGTGTCGGTGAACGTGCCGGAGGTGGATGTCGAGTTCCTGCGTGTACGCGAGAAAGACCTGCCGACCTTCTTCAGCCAGTACCAGCGCGGCGGCCGTCGCGGCAGCTGGGAGCTGGACAGTGACTACGGTGACAACACGCCGCTGTCCAAGCTGGCCGAGCCGGTCTATGTGAACCGCTTCGTGCTTGGCGGCAAGCAGAACGAGCGGGTGCTGACCTACCTGCCGATCCAGGAAGTGAAGGAGCTGCAGCAGCCTGGCCTGTACTTCGCGGTGATGAAGCGTGCCGGCAGTTTTGAAAGCGAATACGACACCGCGTTTTTCACGGTCAGTGACATCGGCCTGCATACGCGGGCCTACAAGGACACCTTGTTCGTCCATACCGCTTCGCTTGCCGATGGAACACCGGCCAAGAAGGTGGAGCTGAAGGTGGTCGACGCCAAGGGCGAGGTGATCCTCAAGGGCCAGACCGATGCCAACGGCAATGCGCTGTTGAACTACACGCTGGATGCGGGGCATGTGCTGGTGGCTTCCAGTGGCAGCGACACCACGATGCTGCCGTTCAACCAACCGGCGCTGGACCTGAGCGAGTTCGCCGTGGCCGGGCGCCAGAACGCCAACTTCGATGTGTTTGCGTGGTCCGGCCGTGACCTGTACCGCCCGGGCGAAACCGTACGCGTGTCGGCGCTGCTGCGCGACAACGACGGCAGGATGCTGGCCGGGCCGGCGACCGGCGGGCAGCCGGTGTTCCTGCGGCTCAAGCAGCCGGACGGCAAGACCTTCCGCGAAACGCGCCTGCAGCCGGGCGAGCAGGGCTACTTCACCTTCGAGCAGATCATTCCGGCCGAAGCGCCCACCGGGCGCTGGCAGGTGGAGTTCCGTACCGACCCGGGCAGCAAGGAAGCCGTGCAGGGCATGACCCTGCGTATCGAGGAATTCCTGCCCGAGCGCATGAAGCTGGATCTGGACAGCGCGCAGAAGACGATCAAGCCGGGCGAGCCGCTGAAGCTGCAGGCCGATGCCGCGTACCTGTATGGCGCGCCGGCCGATGGCAATCGGTTCACTGCGCGTCTGGCAGTGGCCGTTGAACAGCATCCGGTGGAGTCGATGCCGGGCTGGTTCTTCGGTGACCCGACGGTGCAGTTGCCGCGCGAAGCCAGCGACGTGATCGACACCACGCTGCCGGCCGACGGCAAGCTGCGCCAGGACGTGCCGTTGCCGGCCGACGCAGGCAAGGGCACCACGGTTTCGGCGCTGCTGTCCGGCAGCGTGTATGAAACCGGCGGCCGAACCGTGACCCGCACGCTCAAGCGCGTGGTGTGGCCGGCAGCGGCCTTGGTGGCGGTGCGTCCGCTGTTCAACGATGCCGACGGTGCCGATGCCAACGCCAACGCACGCTTTGAGTTGATGCGCGTGGATGCCGAAGGCAAGCCACAGCCGGCCAAGGGATTGAAGATCACCCTGGTGCGCGAGCTGCGCGATTACCACTGGACCTACACCGACAGCCGCTGGGATTACGACTTCACCCGCCGTTTCGAGAACAAGGAAACCCGCACGCTCGATGCGGGCACCACCTCGACCCGGTTCGACTTTCCGGTGGAATGGGGCGAGTACCGGGTGGATGTGTTCGACCCGGGCACCGGCCTGACCACGCGTTATCCGTTCCGTGCCGGTTGGAGCTGGGACGATGACAACCGTGGCCTGGACGCACGCCCGGACAAGGTCAAGGTGGCGCTGGACAAGACGGCCTACCGTGCCGGTGACACGCTCAAGGTGACGCTGACGCCGCCGCATGCCGGCCGTGGTGTGTTGATGGTCGAAAGCGACCGCATGCTCTACGTGCAGGACGTGGACGTGAAGCCGGGCAGCACGTTTGAAATCCCGGTCAACAAGGACTGGGAACGGCATGACGTGTATGTCACCGCGTTGGTGTTCCGTGGTGGCAGTGCGCCCAGCAAGATCACCCCGGCCCGTGCCGTGGGCGTGGTGCATGTGCCGATGGATCGCAGCGATCGCCGCATCGCGGTGGGCTTGGTCGCACCCAAACAGATGCGTCCCGAACAGCCGATGGCAGTGACGGTGAGCGCGCCGGAACTGGCCGGCAAGAACGCGCATGTCACCGTGTCCGCGGTGGATGTGGGCATTCTTAACATCACCCGTTTCGCGGTGCCGGATGCACCGGCGCACTTCTTCGCACAGCGTCGCCTGGGCGTGGATGCGTATGACATCTACGGCCGGGTGATCGAGAGCTTCGAGGGCAACAGCGGCAAGCTGAAGTTCGGTGGCGACATGGCGCTGGCGGCATTGCCGCAGGCCAAGCGCCCGACCGCGCGGGTGCAGACGGTTGATCTGTTCTCCGGCCCGGTGGCGCTGGATGCCAAGGGCAATGCGCGCGTCACCCTGCAGGTGCCCGATTTCAACGGCACGCTGCGGGTGTCGGCGATGGTGTACACCGATGCGCGCTACGGCAACCGCGATGTTGAAACGCTGGTGCGTGCGCCGATTCTGGCCGAGGCCAGCATGCCGCGGGTGATGGCGCCGGGTGACCGCAGCACGGTCACGCTGGACGTGCAGAATTTCACCGGCAAGCCGGGCGAGTTCGCGGTGCGGGTGGAGGGCGAAGGCCCGCTGGGCATTGGCGAATCCACGCGCACGGTGACGCTGGCGGCCGATGCCAAGCGCACCTTGAGCTTCCCGTTGAATGCGCAGGAAGGCTACACCGTGGCCAAGGTGCGGGTGCGGGTGGACGGCAACGGCTTCAAGGTGGACCGCCGTTACGACCTGCCGGTGCGTGCGGCGTGGCCGCAGGTGCTGCGTTCGCAGACGCGCACGCTGGACCCGTTGGCGCCGGTCACGCTGGACAGCAACTTCGCCAGTGGCTTGATGGCTGGCTCGGTCAATGCGCGCATGCTGGTCAGTGCCTTGCCGCCCATTCCGTTCGCCTCGGCCTTGCAGGGTGCACTGAATTACCCGTACGGCTGCGCCGAACAGACCACCAGCAAGGGCTATGCCGCGTTGATGCTCGACCAGGCCACCTCGGCCATGCTCGGTGCCGATGGGCTGGATGCCAAGGCCCGCAATGAGCGCATGGAAGGCGCGTTCGGGCGGCTGGCTTCGATGCAGGTGGCCAACGGCAACTTCTCGATGTGGGGCAATGACGACTACATCAATCCGGCGCTGACGCCGTACATCGCCGAGTTCCTGCTCGATGCCAAGGACGCCGGTTTCGCAGTGCCGGACAACGTGCTGCAGAAGGCCTTGAACCGCATCAGCGAAGACCTGCTCAGTGGCGGCAACCAGTTCTATGGGCAGGACCGCCGTGACGCGATGAAGTTCGCCAACCAGGCGTATTCCGGCTACGTGCTGGCACGCGTCAACCGCGCGCCGCTGGGCACGCTGCGCACCCTGTGGGACAACGAGCGCAGCAAGGCGGTGACCGGCTTGTCGCTGGTGCACCTGGGCGTGGCCTTGTCACTGCAGGGCGACAGCAAGCGTGGCCAGGCGGCCATTGCAGCTGGTTTTGCCAAGTCCATTTCGGATCGCCCGACCTACTTTGGTGATTACGGCAGCCCGCTGCGTGATGGCGCCTTGATGATTGCGCTGCTGCACGAGCGCGGCCTGGCCAAGCCGGAGTACGACGCGCGTGTGATTGACCTGGGGCAGACACTGGAGATCCGTCGCAACGGTGGTTGGCTGTGGCTGAGCACGCAGGAGCAGGTGGCGCTGGCACGTCTGGGCAAGGCGTTGATGGCCAACCAGAAGAAGCTGGTGTCCGGTGAGCTGGTGGTCGGCGAGAAGACCGAGAGCATCGACGCACGCAAGGCATTCGCGCGTGTGTTCGACATGGCGCAGTTGGCGCAGGGCGTGCGGTTCTCGCCGCAGGGCGAGGCACCGATGTTCGCCAGCCTGGAAGTGGCGGGCATTCCGCGTCAGGCACCGGCACCGGACAACACCCACATCGGCATTGAGCGCAGCTGGTACGGCACCGACGGCAAGCCGTGGACACCGCGTCCGCTGAAGGAAGGCGAGGCCCTGATCGTGCGCCTGAGCATCACCGCCGACATGTCGATGCCGGATGCACTGGTCACCGATCTGCTGCCGGCAGGCCTGGAAATCGAGAACTTCAACCTGGGCGATGCCAAGCAGTGGGCCGACGTGGTGGTGGATGGCGTGGAGATCAGCGACCGCTCACGCGCGGCGGATGTGAAGCACGAGGAGTTCCGTGATGACCGTTATGTCGCCGCGTTGAATCTGTCGCGTGGCAGCAAGGCGCATGTGTTCTACCTGGTGCGCGCGGTCACGCCGGGCACCTACATGGTGCCGCCGCCGCTGGCCGAGGACATGTACCGCCCCGACCTGCGTGGCGTTGGCCGTTCCAGCCCGACCACGATCACGGTGGTACAGCCGTAAGCGGAAGTGCTCCCTCCCTTTGCCGCAGGCAAGGGGAGAGTGGTTTTCGCGACCAAGGTCGCTCCTACGGGAATTGCACGGCGCGGCTGGCTCCGCGCAGGAGCGGCTTCAGCCGCGAAGCTGGTGTAGCCGACGAAACCGGGATAAAGACAATTGCATGCACTGTTGTTGCCTTGACCACCACCGGCATCGCGACCAAGGTCGCTCCTACAACAACTGCAGACCGCGATTGAAGAGCAGGCACGAGTGAACATGCGCGTTCCATGGCTGAAAAAGGTTGGTACCCGCCTGCGCGCTGCTCTCACGCTTCGCAATCTGCGTTGGGGAGTCGCAGCACTGCTCAGTCTGCTGCTCATCCTCGACATCGCATTCCCTCCGCCGCTGCCAAAATCACGCGATACCAGCACGCTGGTGGTGGCCGGTGATGGCACGCCGCTGCGCGCGTTTGCCGATGCCGAAGGTGTGTGGCGTTATCCGGCCGATGCCAGGACGGTGTCGCCGCTGTACCTGCAGGCGCTGCTTACCTATGAGGACCGCTGGTTCTGGCGGCACCCGGGTATCAATCCGTGGGCCTTGTTGCGTGCTGGCAAGCAGTGGCTGTTCGAGCGGCGCATTGTTTCGGGTGGCTCCACGCTCACCATGCAGGTGGCGCGCATTCTGGACCCGCATACCCGCACGCCGTGGGGAAAGGTGAAGCAGCTGCTGCGTGCGCTGCAGTTGGAAGTGCACCTGAGCAAGGCCGAGATTCTGGACCTGTATCTGGAACGCGCACCGTATGGCGGCACCATCGAAGGCGTGGAAGCGGCCAGTTGGGCCTACCTGGGCAAATCCGCCGCGCATCTGTCGCAGGCCGAAGCGGCATTGCTGGCGGTGCTGCCACAGTCGCCGAGCCGCTTGCGCCCGGATCGTCACCCCGAAGCGGCGCAGCGTGCGCGCGACAAGGTGCTGGCGCGCATGGCCGCGTTGGGCGAATGGTCGGCGGATGAGGTTGCCGATGCGCGCATCGAGCCGGTGGTGGCGCGTTCGCTGAAGCAGCCGCTGCACGCCGCGTTGCTGGCGCAGCGCCTGCGCAGCCAGCAACCGAAGGCCGCACATATCCAGACCACGCTCGACAGCGGCCTGCAGCGCACGCTGGAGGAACGGGTTGCCTCGTATTTTTCACAGTTGCCCGAGCGCACCTCGGCCGCGTTGCTGGTGATGGACAACGCCACGCTGGAAGCGCGTGCCTACGTCGGCTCGGTGGCGTTTGCCGACAAGGCGCGGCTGGGCCATGTCGACATGGTGCAGGCCTGGCGTTCGCCCGGGTCCACGCTCAAGCCCTTCCTGTATGGCATGGCGCTGGACGATGGCCTGATTCATTCCGAAAGCCTGCTGATGGATGCGCCGCAGAGTTTTGGCGGCTATCGCCCGGGCAATTTTGATGCGGCGTTCAACGGGCCGGTTGGCGCGGCCAGTGCGCTGCGTTTGTCGTTGAACGTGCCAGTGGTGGATCTGCTGGACCGGGTTGGGCCTGCGCGTTTCACCGCGCGCCTGGCCAATGGCGGGGTCAATCTGAAATTCCCGCACGGGGCAAAGCCGAACCTGGCGGTCATCCTGGGCGGCACCGGCGCGCAGTTGGAAGGCTTGGTGGGTGCATTCGCCGCGTTCAATCGTGGGGGCATTGCCGGCCGTGTGCGCTACACGCCGCAGGAACCGCGCATCGAGCGGCGGCTGATGTCCGAGGGCGCCGCGTGGATCGTGCGCGACATCCTGCAATCCAATCCGCGTCCGGGTTACGGCGTGGGTACGTTCGATACCGGCAGCCGGCCACAGGTGGCATGGAAAACCGGCACCAGCTATGGCTATCGCGATGCCTGGGCAATCGGCAGCACGCGCAACTACACCGTCGGGGTATGGGTCGGGCGGCCGGATGGCACGCCGTTGCCGGGCCAGTACGGCGCGGTGACGGCCTTGCCGTTGATGTTCGAGGTGATCGACAGCCTGCCACGACAGACCGGCGACAACACCGCGCAGCCGGTGCCGGCCAGCGTCAGTGAAGTGGATATCTGTTGGCCGCTGGGCATTGCCGCCGAACAGACGCCGCCGTCCATGTGCCAGCGGCGTTTCCCGGCGATGGTGCTCGACGGCGTGGTGCCGCCGACCTTCCCCGAACGCGAGGCGCGGCTGTGGCAGGCGGGCAGGGTGCGTTTCCAGGTGGACGCAAAGAGTGGGCTGCGGGTTTCGGCCGGTTGCGAAGGGCATGCGCTGCGCGAGGATCGCGAGATCGCGCGCTGGCCGGCACTGGCGTCGCCGTGGCTGTCCGTGGCGCAGCGGCAGGCGCAGCAGTTGCCCGCGCTTGCGCCGGGTTGCCCGCAGGACGGGCGCCAGTCCGACGGCGTGCTGCACATCCAGGGGCTCAACGACAAGGCGACGCTGGCACGCCCGCCTGGCGCGACGCACGGGCCGCGGCTGCAGTTGCGCGCGCTGGGCAGCGAGTCGTCGATCGAGTGGTTGCTGGACGGGCGCTGGATAGCACAGACACGCGGCAGCCGGGTGTTCACGCGCGACTTTGATGAGCCCGGCGAACACACCCTCACCGCGTTGGCCGAAGACGGCGCGTGGACGCGTGTTCGCTTCCGGGTGGTGAAGTAGCAGGGAATTCAGTGCGGCCAGCGGCACGCGTTTGATCGCGCGGTGCCAGGTTCCGCTGAGGCTTTGTCGGCAAGGCGTCTGCCGGGCATGGCCCGGCACTGCCTGATGATTGGGGGATGCGGCGCCGGGCCTGTGCGATCAGGCGGCGTTGCTGGCTTCGCGCAGCATGCCGAGGAATTCATCGAGCAGGCGCGGGTCAATCAAGCGGCCGCGTTGCTTGTCGAGGATTTCCAGCGTGGTCTCGGTTGACATCGGCGCGCGGTAGGGACGCAACGAGGTCATTGCATCGTAGCCATCGACGATGGTGAGGATGCGCGATTCCATCGGGATTTCCTCGCCCTGCAGCCCATGCGGGTAGCCGCTTCCGTCCCAGGCTTCATGGTGGTGGCGGATCAGCGTGGCGACCTGCGCTGCATCCTCGCGGCCGGTGGCATGGAACAGGGCCGCTCCACGTTCGGGGTGGGTGCGCATGAGTGAGCGTTTGTCCTCGTCCAGCTTGCCCGGGTACAGCAGGACGTCATCGCGGATGCCGATCTTGCCGACATCGTGGAAGCGCGCGGCCAGCACCAGGTGCGCCAGGCGATCCTCCGGCAGACCGCAGTGCTGGCCCATGGCGTGGGCCAGCTGCGAAACCCGGTCGCAATGTTGGTCGGTGTAGCTGTCGCGCTGATCAAGCGCTGCGGCCAGCACCGCGATCGCGCAGGAGTCGTCCTCGGGAGGAATGGACAGCCCCACGGGCATGGAAATGGGAGACATGAGATGTACAGCCTTGAAGAGGCGCACCGAGGATGGGAGAGGGCGCGCATTCTCGGCGCGCCTTCGTTTTCACGCAAACGTCACACCATCTTTCGTTCAGAAAGCTCAGGGCTGCAGCGTCGTCAACAAGGCACGCGCTGCGTTGAAACGGTCGGCACTTTCCGGCAGCGGATGCCTGATGCGCAGCTTGTCCGGGCCATCCATCTGGTAAAGCTTGGGCTGCTTCTGGATCAACTGGATCACCGCCATCGGGTCGATGTTGGGCTTGCTCTCGAACACGATGCGGCCACCATTTTCGCCCAGTTCCAGCTTGCGGACCCCCAGCACATTGGCCTGCAGCTTGAGTTCGGCGATGGCGAAAAGATGTTTTACCGGATCCGGCAGCAAGCCGAAACGGTCGATCATCTCCACCTGCAGTTCGCGCAACGCACTGCTGTCGCGCGCACTGGAAATGCGCTTGTACAGCGTCAGGCGGGTGTGTACGTCGGGCAGGTAGTCCTCCGGGATCAGCGCCGGCACATGCAGCTCGACCTCGGCACCGCGTGCTTCCTCGCCGGCATCCAGGTCGGGCAGCTTGCCGGCCTTGATCGAGCGCACCGCGCGTTCCAGCAGCTCGGTGTACAGGCTGAAGCCCACCTCGGCCATCTGCCCGCTCTGGTCTTCGCCCAGCAGCTCGCCGGCACCGCGGATTTCCAGGTCGTGCGTGGCCAGGGTGAAGCCGGCGCCCAGTTCGTCCATCGAGGCGATGGCTTCCAGCCGCTTCTGCGCATCGGCGGTCATCGCGCGCTTGTCCGGCACCACCAGGTACGCATAGGCGCGGTGGTGCGAGCGACCGACGCGGCCACGCAACTGGTGCAGCTGGGCAAGGCCGAAGCGGTCGGCGCGGTTGATGATGATGGTGTTGGCGTTGGGGATGTCGATGCCCGATTCGATGATGGTGCTGGCCAGCAGCACGTTGAAGCGCTGCTTCTGGAAATCCAGCATCACCTTTTCCAGCTCGCGTTCGGGCATCTGGCCATGGGCCATGCCGATGCGCGCCTCGGGCACCAGCTCGGACAGCTCGCGCTGCATCCGGCCCATGCTTTCCACGTCGTTGTGCAGGAAGTACAGCTGACCACCGCGCGACAACTCGCGCTGGAAGGCTTCGCGCAGCTGCGCGTTGTCCCAGGCGGTAATGAAGGTTTTGACGGCCAGGCGATTGGGCGGTGGCGTGGCGATGATCGACAGGTCACGCAAACCGGCCATCGCCATGTTGAGCGTGCGCGGAATCGGCGTGGCGGTGAGCGTGAGCAGGTGCACGTTGGCGCGCATCGCCTTCAGTGCTTCCTTCTGGCGCACGCCGAAACGCTGCTCCTCATCGACGATGACCAGGCCCAGGTCCTTGAACTTCACGTCCGGCTGCAGCAGGCGATGGGTGCCGATGATCACGTCGATCGTGCCTTCGGCCACCTTGTCCAGCTCGGCCTTGATCTCCTTGGTGCTTTTGAAGCGCGACAGCACTTCCACCCGCAACGGGTAGTCGGCAAAGCGGTCGCGGAAATTGCGGTAGTGCTGTTCGGCCAGCAGCGTGGTCGGCACCAGCACCGCCACCTGCTTGCCGCCGCTGGCCGCGGCAAAGGCGGCACGCACGGCCACTTCGGTCTTGCCGAAGCCGACGTCGCCGCAGACCACGCGGTCCATCGGTTGGCTGGACTGCAGGTCGCGCAGGGTGGCGTCGATGGCGGCCTGCTGGTCGGCGGTTTCCTCGAACGGAAAACCGGCGGCGAACGGCTCGTACATCACCCGGTCGATATCCAGCGCCAACCCGGCGCGGGCCTGACGCCGCGCCTGGATTTCCAGCAGCTCGGCGGCCACGTCACGTACTTTCTCGGCCGCCTTGCGCTTGGCCTTGGTCCACTGCTCGCCACCGAGCGAATGCAGCGGCGCGGTTTCCGGCGAGGCACCGGAATAGCGGCTGATCAGGTGCAGCTGTGCGACCGGCACATACAGGCGGTCGCCCTTGGCGTATTCGATTTCGAGGAATTCGCCGGGCATGCCGCCGACGTCCATCGCGATCAAACCGCGGTAACGGCCAACGCCGTGGTCTTCATGGACGATGGGCGCGCCTTCGGTCAGCTCACCCAGGTCGCGGATGATCGCCTCCGGCTCGCGCCCGGCCCGGCGCGTGCGCCGCGCATGGCCGGCGCGTTCGGGGAACAACTGACGCTCGGTAAGCACCGCCATCGGCGGCTGGGTGATGGCAAAACCATCATCCAGCGGCGCAACGGTGATCGCGAAGCGTGGAAGCGCCTCGCTCTTTGCAAGCCCTTCGCTTTTTGAAAGCCCCTCTCCCGCGCGCGGGAGAGGGGTTGGGGTGAGGGCGCCCTTGCCTGCGCTCTTCCCCCCGTCCGGCGAAGGAAGGAAAGCGTTGAAATCGGCCAGCACCGGCGGTCGCAGCTCCGCGGCCTGCAGCACTTCCAGCAAGGCTTCACGACGACCCGGAGAATCGGCGGCAATCAGCACGCGGCCGGGGTAATGCTCAAGGAAGGACTTCAGCGCCTGACCGGCCGGCGCATCCTTGGCGGCGACCGGCAGCGGCGGCAATGGCTGGTCGCCCAGCGCGTGTGCCTCGTCGATGCGCGGATGGTCGGCCGGCCACACTTCCACGCGCGGCTGTTTGTTGAACTGCTCACGCAGGCTGTCCGGCGACTGGTAGATCTCCTCCGGCGGCAGCAGCGGCCGTTCGATGTCATGGCGGCGCTGTTCATAGCGGCTGTTGGTCTGCAGCCAGAACGCATCGGACGCCTCGGCTACACCCGTGCCGACCACGGTCAGGAAACCTTCGGGCAGGTAGTCGAACAGCGTTGCGGTCCTGTCGAAGAACAGCGGCAGCATGTATTCGATACCCGAGGGCAGCATGCCGGCCTTCAGGTCCTGGTAGAGCGGGCTGCGGCGGGTGTCCACGTCGAAGCGTTCGCGCAGCGTGGCCAGCACTTTCGCCAGGCTGGCGTCGTCCATGGGCACTTCGCGGCCGGGCAGCATCTTCACTGCCGCAACCTTGTCCAGCGAACGCTGCGATTCCGGATCGAACTCACGGATCGAATCGATGTCCTCGTCCAGCAGCTCGATGCGCAACGGCGCCTCGGCACCCATCGGGTAGACGTCGAGCAGCCCGCCGCGCACGGCGAAGTCGCCCGGGTCCATCACCTGGCCAACGTTGCGGTAGCCGGCGCTTTCCAGGCGGCGCTTCTCCGCATCCATGTCAAGGCGCTGGCCGACCTTCAGATCGAAGCTGCCACCGACGATGTAGCTCAGTGGTGCGAGTCGTTGCAGTAAGGTCTGCACCGGCACCACCACGATCCCGCGCGTGAGCGTGGGCAGGCGGTGCAGGGCGGCCAGGCGCTGGGAGATGATGTCCGGGTGCGGGCTGAACTGGTCGTAGGGCAGGGTTTCCCAATCCGGGAACGGCACCACTGGCAGCGCGTTGCCGCCGGTACCCAGCAGGGTCTGCAGATCGGCAACGGTCTGGTGCGCGCTCTGGTTGTCGCGCGTGACCAGCAACAGCGGCTTGCCGTGCATCTGCGCGGCCTGCGCCACATGCCACGCCAGGGCGGTAGTGGAAGCCGGGGCGCGCCACCAGGCGCGAAGCTGGCCCGAGCGGGGCAGCGGCGGAGAGGAGGATGAGATGGCAGACATGAGCCGCCGATTTTAACAGATGCGGTCGTGGCGGCCGGGCGGCGGCGGGAGCGCGGCCGTGTCCAGGCTCAGCGTCCAAGGCTCAGCTTTCACTCTGGGCATGGCTACTGGCCCGGCAGCGTGCAAGAACCGATTTTGCCGTTGTTGTTGCTTTTGTCGTGCTCCTCTCCCCTTGCGGGGTGAGCGCAGGGGGCTTGCAACCCATCGGATCGCACCTGCGTGAACGCTTCGCGCGCTGCGCGAAGCCGGGGCGCGGAGCGGGATGCCGAAGGCAGGAGAGGGGAACGCGGCAGCCGTACATCAGCGTCGCCCGCCACACACTCCTGCCTTGGATCAGCGTTATCTCAGGTGGCCAGTTCCAGCACCATCCGGACCAAACCCGGGGTGCCGCTGGGGTGTGGCACCTGCTTGAAGCCCAGCGAGGCGGCCAGTTGCAGCATGGGCTCGTTCTGCTCGGCGATGTCGCCGTACAGACGGTCCAGGTACTTGCCGCGTGCCCATTTCACCAGCTTGCGCATGAGCTGCCGGCCCAGGCCCTGGCCGGCGAGGAAGCGGCTGACCAGAATGGCGTATTCGGCATCGCGCGTGCCGGGGATGATGGAGGCGCGGGCAACCGCGCCAACCACGGCTTCCCCGGGTGGCAGCGGCTCGGCGGCCACCAGGGCGATCTCGGTCTTGGGGTTGGGGTGGGTGAGCCGCTGTGCGGTCTCATCGGACAGCGCTTCCACCGACTGCAGGAACTTGTCACGCACCTCTTCGGGCCCGAACAGGGCAAATGCGCCTTGCAGTGGCGCGCCATCTTCGGGGCGGATGGGGCGGATAAGCAGTTCCCGGCCGCTGGGTGCCTTGAAATGTTCATGCCAGGGCGGCATGCGATTACGGGTAGCCATGACTACGGTTCCTCCAAAGTCCCCGGATTCTGTCATCCGCCCGCCCAAATACTGTGAACGTTCTTAAACGCGGAGTCATGGCCGCCAGCGGCGGGGATTACTCCGGCATCTTCAGCCATTCCAGGCGGGTGGAGGCGCCAGCCTCGCCCAGATGCTTCTTCAGGGTGGGAAGGGCAGGTGACAGGATTTTGTCGAATTGCCAGGGGGTGTTGACCAATAGCATGCCGCTGCCATTCAGGCGCAGGGGCGAGTCGTCCGGGCGGACCAGCAGTTCAGCTACCAGTACGGATTTGGCCGGCAGGTGGGTGGCCTTGCGGAAGAACTGCTGCAGGCTGCGGCGCTGCTTGATGGGGTACCACACCGCGCATTGGGCCTGCGGCATGCGGGTGAGGATTTCACGCAGGGTGGCGATGATCTGTGGGTATTCGGCGTCCTGCGACTCATAGGGTGGGTCGATCAACACCAGCGCCCGGCCGATCTTGTCGGCGCCGGACTTGGGCGGGAGCAGGGCGCGGATGCTGTCATAGCCATTGCCGGCAAATACCTGCACGCGGCGGTCATGGGCGAACAGCTCCTTGAGCGCGGCGGCTTCGTCCTTCTGCAGCTCACAGGCGGCCATGCGGTCCTGCTCGCGCAGGGCACGGGCGGCCAGCAGCGGCGAGCCGGGGTAGGACACCAGTGCGCCGACCGGGTTGTCGGCCTGCACGGCGCGCAGGTACTGCTCGACCACCTCCGGCAGGGCCGGGGTGGCCATCAGCTGCAGGATGCCCAGGTCGGCCTCGGCGGTCTTGCGGCTTTCTTCGGCCGAAAGCAGGTAGCGTCCGCGCCCGGCATGGGTGTCCAGGACGAAGAAGGGCGATTCCTTGCGCTTGAGCGCGTCGATCATCGCCAGCATGACGATGTGCTTGAGCACGTCGGCATGGTTGCCGGCGTGGAAGGCGTGGCGGTAATTCATCGGCGAAGTGTACGGGGGTGCACGGGGGGCGGCTATGCTGGCGGCATGTCAGACCAGCCAGCCCGGGTACTCGTCGTCGAAGACGAGGCCGCCATCGCCGACACCCTCCTGTACGCCCTGCGCAGCGAAGGCTACGCGGTCAGCCATTGCGCGCTGGGCCGGCAAGCCCTGGAGCACTTGCGCGGCGAGGGCGCCGACGTGGTGGTGCTGGATGTCGGGCTGCCCGACCTGGGCGGCTTTGAGGTGTGCCGCCAGCTGCGTACCTTCAGCCAGGTGCCGGTGATCTTCCTGACCGCCCGCAACGACGAGTTCGACCGGGTGCTGGGCCTGGAACTGGGCGCCGATGACTATGTGACCAAGCCGTTCTCGCCACGCGAAATGGTGGCCCGGGTGCGCGCCCGGCTGCGTCGCGGCGCCGTTACGGCGTCCTCGGCAGCGTCGCCGGGCCCTGCAGCGGGCTGGCGCCAGTGCGGTGGCTTCGCCATCGACGAGGAAGGCCGGCGCATCCGCTACCAGGACGTGCTGTTGGACCTCACTCGCTACGAATACGCGTTGCTGGCCGCGCTGCTGCAGCGCCCGGGCGCGATCCTGAGCCGGGCGCAGCTGATGGAGCGCGGCTGGGACCACACCAGCGACAGCACCGACCGCACCGTCGATACCCACGTCAAAACCCTGCGCGCCAAGCTGCGCGCGGCCGGGGCGCAGGACGACCCCATCCGTACCCACCGCGGCGTGGGCTACGCGCTGGAGCTGTAGATGCGGCTGGGGCTCAAGCTTTTCCTGGGGTTCTTCCTGATCGTCGGCATCGCCGCGTTCTTCGTGATGCGCGTGTTCGTCAACGAAGTGAAGCCGGGCGTGCGCCAGGCCATGGAGTCCACGCTGGTGGATGCGGCCAACGTGCTGGCGGTGATTGCCGCACCGGACCTGAAGGCCGGGCGCATGGCCGATGGTGCCTTCGCCGCGCAGATGGCTACCGCGCAGCGGCGCGATCCGCGCGCGATGGTCTGGCGTTTTCCCAAGCGCAGCGTGGAATACCGGGTCACCGTGACCGACGCCAGGGGCATCGTGATCTACGACTCGCGCGGGCAGGACGTGGGCCGCGACAACTCGCGCTGGAATGACGTGTACAGAACCCTGCGCGGCGAATACGGTGCCCGTTCCAGCCCTGAAACGCCCGGTGATGAAACATCCACCGTGATGCACGTCGCCGCACCTGTTTATGACCCGGCCGACGGCCGCACCTTGATCGGTGTGCTGACCCTGTCGCAGCCCAACGACACCATCGATCCGTTCATCGCCGCCAGCCAGCGCGCCATCATTGCGCGCGGTACATGGTTGATTGGCTTGTCGGCCTTGATCGGCCTGCTGATGACCTGGTGGCTGTCGCGCGGCATCGGCAGCCTGAGCCGCTATGCCAAGGCGGTGAGCGCCGGTGAGCCGGTGCCGCCGCCGCGCCGCCGTCGCGATGAAATCGGTGATCTTGGCCAGGCGTTGGAAATCATGCGCCGCAAGCTGGAAGGCAAGGCCTACGTTGAGCAGTACGTGCAGTCGCTGACGCATGAGATGAAAAGCCCGCTGGCGGCCATCCGTGGTGCCGCCGAGCTGCTGCAGGAGCCGCTGCCCGAGGCCGAGCGGCAACGCTTTGCCGGCAATATCGTGCAGCAAGAGCGGCGCCTGACCGAGACCATCGACCAACTGCTGCGGCTGGCCGAAGTGGAACAGCACGGCTGGCTGCACAAACGTGGCGAGGTGGACCTGGTCGCGCTGTGCCGCGCACTGGTCGACGACGCCAGCCCCAGCCTGCAGTCGGCACGCCTGCAACTGGAATACGCGATGCCCGAGCGCGCCGTGCTGCAGGGCGATGCGTTCCTGCTGCGGCAGGCCTTGTCGAACCTGCTGGACAACGCCATCGCGTTTTCACCGGAAGCTGGCCGCATCGTGTTGAGCGTGCAGCAGGGCGAGGTCGGCTGGACGGTGAGCCTGCGCGATGCCGGCCCGGGCGTGCCGGATTACGCACAGGAACGGGTGTTCGAGCGTTTCTATTCGCTGTCGCGGCCGCGCAGTGGGCAACGCAGTAGCGGCCTGGGCTTGCCGTTCGTGGCCGAAGTCGCGCGCCTGCACGGCGGCCGCGCGCAACTGCGCAACCACCCTGACGGCGGCGCCGAAGCCTGTCTGGTGTTGCCAGCGGCCTGACTTCACACTCGCTTCAAATTCGCCACAAACCCTGCTCACCCGGCGGGAAGAAGCTGTGCCCCGGTCATCACACGAGGACGGGACATGACTTCCCTCAAATTGCTGTTGCGCTTCGCCATCGTCGGCGGGTTGGCGTTGTTGTTGTTGATTCCCCTGCTGCTGATCCGCAGCACCATCAATGAGCGTGAGCGCTATCGCGACCAGGCGATCGAGCGCGTGGCGCAGAGCCGCGCGGGCGAGCAGACGCTGATCGGGCCGGTGCGCGTGCTGCCGTGGAAACAAACGCGCGAGGTGGAGGTTGAGGTTGAAGGCAGCAAGCAGCGCAAGACGGAGTTGCGCACCGAGCACGGCTATGACCTGCAGATGCCAACGCGCCTGAACGTGCAGGGCAGGATGCGCCCGGACGAACGCCGCATCGGCCTGTTCAAGGTGCCGGTGTACAGCTGGCAGGCCAAGTTGCAGGCGGAGTTCGCCCCGGCCAATTACGCCGCCGTGGCCGGCCGCACCTATGGCCGCCCGTATCTGGCGCTGGGCATCGCCGACGTACGCGGCCTGGTCGGTACGCCCAACCTGCGGGTAGATGGCCGTGCAGTGCCGCTGGAATCGGGCTCCGGCGTGCTGGAGGAAACCTCCAAGGGTCTGCATGCCCCGCTGTCGGAACTGCTCGACATCAGCCAGGGCGTGTTGCGCGAAGGCAACAAGGTCGAACTGGAGTTCGTGCTGGACGGCACCCGCTCGCTGGCCGTGGTGCCGGTTGGCGATGACACCCGCGTGGCACTGGATTCGCCGTGGCCGCATCCCTTGTTCGGCGGCAGCTTCCTGCCCAACGAGCGCAGCATTGACGACAGTGGCTTCAAGGCGCAGTGGGCGGTGTCCTCGCTGGCATCGGCGGCACAGGCGCAGTTGCTCAAGAGCATCCGTGGTGTTGGTGGCAGTGTGGAATCATTGAACGTCGCACTGGTGGACCCGGTGGATGTGTACACCCAGGCCGACCGGGCCACGAAGTACGGCATCCTGTTCGTGCTGCTCACCTTTGTAGGCTTCGCGTTGTTCGAGCTGATCAAGCAGCTGCGGATTCACCCGCTGCAGTACCTATTGGTGGGCCTGGCGTTGGCGATCTTCTTCCTGCTGCTGGTGAGTTTGTCCGAGCAGATTCCGTTCTGGCAGGCCTACCTGATATCGGCAGCGGCGTGTATTGGTCTGCAGGGCTTCTACCTGAGCGGCGTGTTGCGCAGCTGGAAGTACGGGCTCGGCTTCTCGACCATGCTCACCCTGCTGTATGGCGTGCTGTACATGCTGCTGGATTCGGAGAACAACGCCTTGCTGATGGGCTCGCTGCTGCTGTTCGGCGTGCTGACCGTGATCATGTGGATCACCCGCAAGGTGGACTGGTACGAGTTGAGCAACCGCTCCGCGGCCAAGCCGACCACGCCCCCGGCATTGCCGTAATTGACGCGGGGTGGCTTCGGCCACCCCGTTCTTCGGGAGCATTCACGTTATGAACCGAGTATCGATCCACCGCCGCGCGCAGCGGCTGCTGCCAGCGGCGATCGAAACGGATGGTCTGCTGCATTTCGGCACTGCGCCGGGACAGTTGGAAGAAGTGCTGCTGGGCAGCATGTTCGACTGCACTGCGCAGGGCGTGATGGTGTTGCGTCTTGCGGGGCAGACGGCCGTTGCAATTCAACGCCAGGGATTGGCGTTTTTCGAGCAGGCGCATGTGGCACGTGCGGGATTGCAGCAGCAGTTGCCCGCGCATTACGGCGCATGGCGCCGGGTAATGCTGGGTGGAAAAGGGAAGGGCTTTACGGAAGAAGTGATTCCGAGCAATGCGATATCGGCGTGGCGAGGCGCGGGGTTTGTTGCTGCATCGGTCGATAAGCGCGCGTGGCTGGCGGTGCTGCCGGTGGAGCGGTTGGTGGTGTATGGGTGGTTGAATTGAATGGGCTGGGTATCCCCCTCTCCCCAACCCCTCTCCCGCAAGGGGAGAGGGGCTCAGTTGGCTGCGAGTCGAAGGAACGCGAGCGATTGCAGCTTAAAAGCCCCTCTCCCCTGGCGGGAGAGGGGTTGGGGAGAGGGGGGAGGCAATGCATCCAAAAACCCAGACCAATTCCCGCCAACCATGACCATTGGCCGGCTCCAACGCAGCCAACCGCTGGCTAGACTCGACGCTTTGTCGTGATTTGGCCTGGGGCCGGGGGAAGTCAAGTGATCAAGCGTGGTTTGCTGGCGTTGTGCATGGGATTGGCCGTGGGTGCTCCGGCATATGCGGCCGAGCAGGTGGACCTGGACATGGTGGGCAAGATCCGCCAGGAAGCCTTCCACCGTTCGCAGGTGATGGATACCTTCAGCCATCTCACCGAAAACATCGGCCCGCGCCTGACCAATTCCCCGGCCATGACCGAGGCCAACCGCTGGAGCCGCGAGCGCTTCAATGCGTGGGGCCTGACCAATGTGCATGACGAAGCCTTCGCCGATTTCGGCCGTGGCTGGGAGTTCTCCTCGGCCAGCGTGGAAATGCTGTCCGAACGCGTGCAGCCGCTGCATGCGCTGCCCAAGGCCTGGACGCCGGGCACCAACGGCCCGGTGGAAGGCGAGCTGATCCAGGTTGAGATCAAGAAGCTGGCCGACATGGAGCAGTACAAGGGCAAGCTGCGCGGCAAGATCCTGCTGCTGGGCGACGCGCGTGAATACAAGCGCGGTACCGAAGCCGATTCGCATCGCCACGACGCCACCTCGCTGGAAGGCCTGCAGGAATTCACCATTCCCAAGAGTGCCGCCGAGGACCGGGCAAAGCGGGTCAAGGAATACAACGAGCGCCAGGAGCTGGTACGCGCGACCAACGAATTCTTCATCGCCGAGGGCGCCCTGGCTGCGATCAGCATCAGCGGCTGGGACAACGGCATCATCCGCGTGGCCGGTGGCGGCTCGCGCAAGGCCGGTGAGTCGGTTGGCATTCCCGAATTGGCAATGATTGCCGAGCACTTCAACCCGCTGGTGCGCGCGCTGAAGGATAAGCAGACCGTGCGCCTGCGCGTGAATGTGGATGCGCGCTTCACCGACGACGCCAACCAGCCCGGTCACAACACGCTGGCCGAGATCCGCGGCAGCAGCAAGGCCGATGAAATCGTGATGCTGGGTGCGCACATGGACTCCTGGCACACCGGCACCGGCGCAGCGGACAACGCCGCTGGCGTGGCAGTGATGATGGAAGCCATGCGCATCCTCAAGGCCGTGGGTGCCAAGCCCAAGCGCACCATCCGCGTGGCGTTGTGGAGCGGCGAAGAGCAGGGCCTGATCGGTTCGCAGGACTATGTCGCCAAACACTTCGCCCGTTACCCGGAACCGACCGACGCCGCGCAGAAGGCACTGCCGGCATCGCTGCGCGAGCCGACCGGCGCGCTGCAGAAGCTGCGTGATTACGACAAGTTCCAGGTGTACTTCAACATGGACAACGGCTCGGGCCGCTTCCGTGGCATCTATGCCCAGGAAAACATGGCGGCGATGCCGATCTTCGAGGCGTGGCTGAAGCCGTTCAATGATGTCGGCGCAACCACGGTGGCCACGCGCAACACCGGCAGTACCGACCACATCAGCTACGACCGCGTGGGCTTGCCGGGCTTCCAGTTCATCCAGGATCGCCTGGACTACTTCAGCAACGTGCACCACAGCCATCTGGATACGTGGGATCACGCCGAGGCGGAAGATCTGAAGCAGGCGGCAGCGATTGTTGCCTCGTTTGTCTACAACGCGTCAATGCGCGAGGGGAATTTCCCACGCAAGCCGTTGCTGGAGAAGTGAGCCCGGCAGTTGGCTCGCAGTGCTGATTTTGGAAGGGCCGCATCGCGGCCCTTCTGCTTTTGGGGCAGTGCAAGCAAATGCCTGATGAGTCCCTTCTCCCGCCTGCGGGAGAAGGTGCCCGAAGGGCGGATGAGGGCAGCTTTGGATTTGGCTGCTGCTTTGTTTCTGGGTGCGCCGCCCCGTGCGGGGTCTTATCTGCTGGCTCCGCCGCTGCGGAACGGGCCCGGTGAAGCCAAAGCCGAAGCCGAAGCTGCCCTCACCCCAACCCCTCTCCCGTACAGACGAGAGAGGGGCTGACAGCTGCAGTTCGCAGGCTCTTGTTGGTTTTTCAGCCCGCAGAGCGGGGCTAACGCAACTGCAGGGCGCCGAAGGAGGGGAAGGGGTAAAATGCCGCGATTCCCACTTCTGCGCCTGTCATGACCGTTCGCACCCGCTTTGCCCCCAGTCCCACCGGCTACCTGCACATTGGTGGCGCCCGCACCGCGCTGTATTGCTGGCTGGAGGCCCGCCACCGTGGCGGCGAGTTCGTGCTGCGCATCGAGGACACCGACCGTGAACGCAGCACCCAGGCGGCCATCGACGCCATCCTGGAGGCCATGGACTGGTTGGGCCTGGACTACAACGAAGGCCCGGTCTACCAGACCGACCGCGTCGCCCGTTACAAGGAAGTGGCCGAGCAGCTGATCGCCTCGGGCAAGGCTTACTACGCCTACGAGACCAAGGAAGAGCTGGACGCCATGCGCGAGGCCGCCATGGCCAAGCAGGAAAAGCCGCGCTACAACGGCGCCGCCCGTGAGCTGAACCTGCCGTACAAGGACGATGCGAACCGCGTCATCCGCTTCAAGAATCCGCTCGACGGCAGCGTGGTGTTCGACGACCTGATCAAGGGCCGCATCGAAATCGCCAACAGCGAGCTGGATGACATGGTCATCTTCCGCCCGGACGGTTACCCCACCTACAACTTCGCGGTGGTGGTGGACGACTGGGACATGAACATCACCGAGGTCATCCGCGGTGACGACCACATCAACAACACCCCGCGCCAGATCAACCTGTACGAGGCCATCGGTGCGCCGGTGCCGAAGTTCGGCCATATGCCGATGATCCTGGACGAGCAGGGCGCCAAGCTGTCCAAGCGCACCGGCGCGGCCGACGTGATGCAGTACAAGGACGCCGGCTACCTGCCCGACGCACTGTTGAGCTACCTGGCCCGGCTGGGCTGGTCGCACGGCGACCAGGAGCTGTTCAGCCGTCAGGAGCTGATCGACCTATTCGACGTGACCAACTGCAACTCCAAGGCCTCGCGCCTGGACATGGCCAAGCTGGGCTGGGTCAACCAGCATTTCCTGAAGACCGAGGAGCCGGCCGCCATCGTGCCGCACCTGGTTTACCAGCTGGAGAAGCTGGGCCTGGACGTGAATGCCGGCCCGGCGCCGGTGGACGTGGTCATCGCCCTGCGCGAGCGCGTGCAGACCCTGAAGGAAATGGCCGAGAAGGCGGTGGTCTGGTACACCCCGCTGACCGAGTACGACGAAGCCGCCGTGGCCAAGCACTTCAAGGCAGGCGCCGATGTACCGCTGGCCAAGGCCCGCGAACTGCTGGCGGCGGCGCCGGAATGGACTGCCGAGTCCGTCTCGGCGGCCCTGCATGATGCCGCTGCGCAGCTGGAAATCGGCATGGGCAAGGTCGCCCAGCCGCTGCGCGTGGCCATCACCGGCACCCAGGTCAGCCCTGACATTTCCCATACCGTGTACCTGGCGGGGCGCGACGAGGCCTTGAAACGCATCGACGCCGCACTCATCAAGGTTCCCAAGGCCTGATTCAAGAGGTAGACATGACCGAACCGCACTCCTGTACCGCTCCGCACCACCACGTCGATGACGCGGCGGATTTTGTCGCGGTGGTTGAACGGGTGTGCCGCGAGCGCGGATTGCGGCTGACGCCGATCCGCGCCAACGTGCTGCGCCTCATCGCCGAGGCGGGCAAGCCGGTCAAGGCCTACGAACTGCTGGAATGGGTGCGTGAAGGCAAGGGTGTCGGTGCCGACGCCCCGCCCACGGTGTATCGCGCGCTGGATTTCCTGATGGCCAACGGCTTCGTGCACAAGCTGGCCTCGGTCAACTCCTTCGTCGCCTGCCATCACCCCAGCAGCAACCAGCACTCGGTGCCGTTCCTGATCTGCGACCGCTGCCACAGTGCGGTGGAGCTGGAAGACCGCGACATCGTCCGCCAGCTTGAAACCCGCGCCAAGGAGCTGGGTTTCAAGCCGCAGGCGCAGACCCTGGAAGTGCACGGCCTGTGCGCGAACTGCGCCGGATGAGCTGCCGCGCCAGCCGAACATCGGCCAAGGGGTAATGGCGTGAAGCGCTTTGGCAGGGGGCCCGGCGTGTTGTGGATGGCGACTGCCATCGCATCGATGCTGTGGCTGGCCTGTTTGGCTGTGTTTTCCGACCTGTGCCTGAGTTTTGGTGGCGCAAATCCGGGCTGCACGTCCACCTTCAACTATCCCGATGCGGTGCAGTTGTTCGCGATGTTCGGCGTGGTGTTGCTGATACCGCTGATCCTGGTGATCGCGGTGTTGGCGCTGGTATTCACGGTGCTGGCATCGGCGCGCAAGGCGCGTGCTTGATGCCGTTACTGCCCTGAGGGCGTCGCCTCGTAGACGACCTGCCCGTCCTTGATGGTCTGCAGCACCTTGATGGTGTGCAGCTGTGGATGGGCAATGCTCAGCGGGTTGTCCGACAGCACCACCAGGTCGGCGCGCTTGCCCACTTCAATCGAGCCTTTGCTGGCTTGTTCGGAATATTGTTCCGCTGCCCACAGGGTGATCGATTTCAACGCCTGCTCCGGCGTTACCCGCTGCTCCGGGCCAAGCACATGGCCGCTACGCGTGGTGCGGTTGACGGTGGCATCGAGCACCCGCATCGCGTCGGGGAAGACCACCGGGGCATCGTGGTGCGAGGTGAATTTCATGCCCGCACCCAGCACCCAGCGCGTGGGCGAAATGTTTTCCGCGCGCTCCGGCCCCAGCACCGATTCGCGATGCCAGTCGCCCCAGTAGTAGGTGTGCATCGGGAACAGCGACGGAAAGATGCCAAGCCGCTTGATTTCATTCACCTGGTCCTTGCGCAGCGTCTGCCCATGGATCAACACCGGCATCAGGTGCTGGTCCGGATGCGCGGCTTCGGCTGCGGCGACGGCGTGAATCAGCTGGTCGATGGCTGCGTCACCGTTGGCGTGTGCCAGCACCTGCCAGCCGTGGGCCCAGGCCTGGCTGATCAGGTCGTTGACCTTGGCATCGGGGAACGCGGGGTAGCCCGCATAGTCGGCTTTCTCGCCGTCGGGCACGTTGTAGTACGGCTGGGTCAGCCACGCGGTCTTGCCCTGCGGTGAGCCGTCCAGGCTGATCTTCACGCCGCCGATGCGGAAGTGGTCGGTGTAGTTCAGGCCGTAATACGGGCCCTGCATTGCCGGGTCGTGCAAGGCCACTTCGATGTCGGGGTAGGACACGACGTCGATTTTCAATTTGCCGGCCTTGGCGGCCAGCGGCAGCAGTTGCAGGGTGCCGGCGTCGGTCTTGCCGTCCTGTGCGGTGGTGTAGCCGTACTTCATGTACAGCGCCTGCCCGGCTTCGAGCATGGCCACGGATTGTTCGAGCGTCATCGCCGGCATCAGTTTGGCCAGTGCGAGGTTGTGCGCGCTTTCTTCCAGCACGCCATCGGGAACCGTGCTGCCGGGTTCGCGGCGGATCACGCCACCTTCGGGATTGGGTGTGTCGGCGGTGATGCCGGCCATCTCCAGCGCCTTGCTGTTGTAGCTGCCCAGGTGTCCGGATTGATGCATCAGGATGACCGGGATGTCGGTGGCAATGGCATCAAGCTCGGTGCGGGTGGGGTGCCGTTTTTCCGCCAGCTGCGAATCGTCATAGCCGAAGCCGATCAGCACCTTGTAGCCCTCCGGCGTGGCGGGGTGTGCGCGGAACGCGCGCATGATCCGTTGCAGCGCGGGGATCGTGTTGCCTTCGCCATCGGGTGCCGGCAACAGGTTGGCCGACAGCGCCTGCAGGCCAACGCCGGACACATGCCCGTGTGCATCGATGAAACCCGGCGTCAGCGTGTGCCCTTGCAGATTCACCTGCTGCGCAGCGGGGCTGAACGCCTGCGCGGCCTTGCGGCTGCCGACAAAGGCGATGCGGCCGTCACGCACCACCACGGCTTCGGCATTTGGTTGGCGCTCATCCAGGGTGATGATGGGGCCGCCGGAGTACAGCGTGTCCGTATGCGGGGCCGCGTGGGCTGCGTTGGCCAGCAAGGCAGCCAGGACCGGAACGGTCAGCTGTAGTTTCATCGGGAGTCTCCGGGACCATAAGCGCTGCCGAAGCCTAGCCTAATCGCGTGGAAGCGACTGTGGACACGTTGTCGCAGTGCGCGGGCATGAAGCCGACGTAGTCCTGAATCTCGCGATGAATAAAAGCCCCTCTCCCTTTGCGGGAGAGGGGTTGGGGAGAGGGGGCAAGCCCATCCACTCAGCGCATCAGAACCAGGCGCGGATACCAAACGCCACGCCACGGCCCGGCAACGGCGAATAGTCGCGCAGCAGCGAGGTGTGCGGACGGGCTTCGCGGTTGGTCAGATTGCTGCCGTCCAGGAACACCTCGTAGCTGTTGCTGCCATTGCGCTCCCAGCGGTACGCCATATGCGCGTCCACCAGGGTGTAACCGCCGCTGGGCTGCTCGTTCTGCGCGACGTCCTTCTGGCTGCTGTAACGCACTGCGCCCACCGAGGCCCGCCAGCCATCCCGCGACCAGCGCAGGTCAGCGCCGACGCGGGCCGGCGAGATGCGCGGCAGGTAGCCGCTGTTGGCCAGGTCCACGGTGTAATAGTGGCTGTGGTCGCCATGCGGCACCGCGATGTTGGCCGAGCGGCTGCCACTGCCATCCAGTTCCGCCTTCACATAGTCACCAAACACGCGCAGGTCCCAGTCGCCGGTATTGCCTTCAAACATGTGGAGTGTGGCCTCGGCTTCGGCGCCCTTGAAGGTGGCGTCCTGCTGCGTCCACAGGCGTACCGGCAGCGATTCGACCACGCCGGTCTCGGCCAGGTAGATGAAGTCCTTGAACTTGGTCTGGTAGATGGCGGCGGAAAAGTCCAGGCGGTCGCTGTGGGTGTGGATGCCCAGCTCCGCGCGCTGGCCGCGTTCGGTCTTCAACGTGGAATCGCCTATTTCCAGCGAGCGCGTGGCGATATGCGCACCGGCGGCATACAACTCTTCGTTGGTCGGCGCGCGTTCGGTGCTATCAATGCCAAAGCGCAGGTCCACTGCGTCATTGAGCTTCCAGATGCCGGCAGCGGAGAGGTTGGTCGCATCGAACGTGCGGCGCTGGTAGTCGCCGGTCGGGTCCAGCTTGACCTTCTCATGACGGGCACCCAGTTCCAGTTTGAACGGGCCGAACTGCTTTTCCTGCAACACGAACAGGCCGGCGCTGCGGGTGCCGGTGTCCGGCACGAAGGCTTCCTCGCCGCGCGCGCCGAAATCGCCATTGCTGACCTGCAGGCCGAACGCGCCATCCCAGCCGCCGATCTGCTGCTGTACCGCTTCCAGGCGGGTTTCGATGCCGCGGTTGGTGAAGCGCGTGGACGGCGTGCCGCCTTCCAGTTCGGTGTGTTCGTAGTCGGTATAGCCGGCGCGCAGGTTGATGTTCTTCAGGAACGACACCGGGTTGTAGATGCCAGCCTTCATGTCGAAGCGGTTTTGCACCATGTCGATGCGGACATCGTGCTCGTCACCTTCTTCCCCGTGATCGTGATCGTGGTCATGGTCGTGACCATGGCCGTGGTCATCGTCGGCATGTACGTGCGCGCCATTGGGGATGCCGTAGTTGGTGCGATAGGTGGCGGCAGACACACCAAAGTAGCCGCCTTCGCCCAGCCAGGTCGCGCCCAGCCCGCCCGCGCGGGTGCGGATGGAGCTGTTGTCCAGGCGACCACGGCGCGGCTCGTCGCTGTCGCCGTGCGCATGATCGTGTTCATCGTGATCTTCCAGGCCATCGATCACGGCATAACCGGGAATGCGGTAGTCATCGCCATTGCGCACCAGGCCATCGACATGCAGCACCCAGTTCCCGTTGACGCCATCCAGGCGGAACATGCCGCTGCGTTCGTCATTGACCGAGTTGCCACGCAGCTCGGCGCGGCCGCTGAGCGGGCGGTCCGGGATTTCACTGGCGATGCGGCCATCCACCACATTCACCGCGCCACCGATGGCGCCGCTGCCAAACAGCAGGGTCGCCGGTCCCTTCAGGACTTCAATCTGGTCGGCCAGGAACGGCTCGATGCTGGTGGCGTGGTCAGCACTGACCGTGGAGGCGTCCATGTTGCCTACGCCATTGGACAGCACCTGCACGCGCGGGCCTTCCTGGCCACGGATGATCGGGCGGCCGACACCAGGACCGAAGAAGGTGCTCTGTACACCGGGCAGCTTGGCCACGGTGTCGCCCAGCGTGCCGGACTTCTGCTCGTCCAGGCGTTCACCGGCCAGCACGTCCACCGGGCGCGCCAGTGATTCGGCCGGGCCCTGCAGCGGCGATGCGGTGACCTTGACGGCGGACAGCTCGGTCAGGTGATGGCTTTGGCTTTGGCCTGGGCCTGCGTCATCGTTGTCGGCAGCCAGCGCTGCGCCGGGCAGGGCGGCCGTCAATGCGACAAACAGGAGGTGGCGGTTGAAGCGGCGGGGCAGTGGATGCATGGAAAAGTGTCCTTGTTGTTACTGTGTATCACTTGAGGGGCGCGCTGAACCGAAGGCAATGGGCGGGAGGGGCGCAGGGAGGGGGACGGTTCGGAACGATGATTATGTTATATTATTCCATAACGATTCGCCGACCCTGCTGGAAGTCATGCCTCTGCCGACCTCACTACGCCAGTTCCTTGACCGCTTCGGCGCCACCGGCTCGTTGTTGTGTGCGGTGCATTGCGCGGTGTTACCCGCGTTGCTCGCGGTGGCACCGTCGCTTGGCCTGTCGTTCTGGTTGAGTGACAGCGTCGAGGCCACGGTGGTGATTTTCGTCACCCTGCTGGGCCTGGCCAGCCTGATCTGGGGCTACTACCGCCACCGTGCATTGCGCGCGCTGGTGATGTTGTTGCCGGGCCTGGTGTTGTTGTGGGCGGGCTTGCTGCATGAGGGCCTGCATCATTCCCCGGTGCCGCACGCGGTGGTGATGACACTCGGCGGTGTGCTGGTCGGGCTTGCGCATGTGCTGAACCTGCGCTTGAACCACCGCCACGTTCACGACGCCAGCTGCGCACATTGAAAGGCGCGTGGTAGTCTTCACGCTTATGCGCGGGGGCGCCTTGTGCGGCCTCGCCAAACCCGTGCAAGCACGGGGTAATCCGATTTCAAAACCAAGGAGTTGACGACATGGGTAAGGGTGACCGCAAGACCGCCAAGGGCAAGCGCTACAACGCCAGCTACGGCAATTCGCGCTCGCATACGGTGAGCAAGGTGGCCGTGGGCGCAGCTGCGCCGGTCGCCAAGAAGACTGTCGCCAAGGCACCGGCCAAGAAGGCCGTCGCAAAGAAGGCAGTTGCCAAGGCCGGTTGATTCCCGCCAGGCCAGGTACGAAAAAAGCGGCGCTTGCGCCGCTTTTTTTGTGGCCGGATTCAGGCCGGGCCACCTTGCCGCATGACGGTGCCAGGTAAGTCAGGCTGCAGGCGGTGCCTCGGCGCTGAATACTTGGGCAATCACCGCGGACAGGTCATCCTCGCTGAAAGGCTTGGTGATGTAGGCCTTCGCCCCCTGCCGCATGCCCCACAGGCGGTCGGTGTCCTGGTCCTTGGTGGTCACCAGGATCACCGGGATGTGCTGGGTGGTGGCTTCGCGCTTGAGCGTGCGCGTGGCCTGGAAGCCGTTGAGGTTGGGCATCACCACGTCCATCAGGATCAGGTCCGGCAAGACCGTCTTGGCCGTCTCCACCCCGGAGGCGCCGTCGGTGGCGGTGAAGGTTTCGTGCCCCAGTTTTTCGACGATGCGCAGGATGCCCATCAGCTGCGACGGCGAGTCGTCGACGATCAGGATGCGTGCCATGTGTTCCCCAATATCCTGCTTTCCCCAAGATGCTGGCGAGTGTAGTGCCGGGCCACCATGGACGTGAAGCGCTGTGCGTCACGTCCATGGCGCGACGTGACGGCTGTCAATCAACTCTTACGACGGTGCGGCCGAAGGATTTGCCGCCCAGCATGGTGTCAAAAACCCCCGGCAGCTCGTCCAGGCCCACCTCTCGGGTGCAGATGGTCTCCAGGTGGCGGGGCTTCCACTCGGTGCCGAGTAACTGCCAGACCTGTTCGCGCACATCGCGCGCGGTGCCGGCCGAGGCCACGCCCAGCAGCGACACGCCACGGATGATGAACGGCATGACGGTCATGTCCAGCTCGGCCGAGGCGGCCAGCCCGGCCGAGGCGACATTGCCGTAAGGCGTGGTCTGCGCGAGCAGGCTGGTCAACATTGACCCGCCGACATTGTCCAGGCCGCCGCCGAAGCGGGCCGATTCCATCGGGCGGGTCGTGCCAAGGGCATCGCGGCCCAGCACCTGGCTGGCGCCGATGCGGGCCAGGTAATCGGCGGCCTCGGCCTTGCCACTGATGGCATGCACTTCAAAGCCGGCGCGGCTGAAGATGTCCACCGCCAGGGAACCGACGCCGCCGGTGGCGCCGGTCACCGCCAATGGGCCCTGTGCGGGTGATTGGCGGTTCTCCTTCATGCGGAACAGCGCCAGCGCGGCGGTGAAGCCGGCAGTGCCCAGGACCATGGCTTCGCGAAGGGACAGGCCGGCGGGCAGGGGGATGACCCATTTCGATTCCAGCCGGACGTACTGGCTGTAGCCTCCGTCACGGGTTTCGCTCAGCCCGCAGCCGGTGGTCAGCACGGCATCGCCCTCGCGGAAGGCCGGGTCGGTGGAGGCGACCACCTCGCCGGCCACGTCGATGCCGCCGATCAGCGGGAAGCGGCGCAGGATCTTGCCTTTGCCGGTGCCGGCCAGCGCGTCCTTGTAGTTCACCGACGACCAGCGGGCGCGGACCACCACCTCCCCCGGGCTGAGCGCGTCCAGGCTCACCTGCTCAAGCCCGCTGCGGTAGCCGGCGTCGTCACTGTGGATGCGGAAAGCGGAAAACGTGGTGGGGATGGACATGTGGCAGCCTGCGTTGGAACGGAATATCCAACGATAGCGGTTGGGAAACGGCAGGTCTGCCCTTATTGCTGTTACGGAAAGGTTCTTTCGCCGGCCTGCCCGGGCCGCGGGAGCGGCGCAGGCCGGGCCTGGCGCCGGGTATCGCACGCTGGCTTAACCGATCTGCGGTAAACCTTCCGGTTTGCGGAACCTCTGAACCTGTTCAGAGACTCCCTTGTTAGAATCGGGATTCGATTGATGGCCGGGCAGGGCGGGGCCAACCCGCAACCTGGCCCTTACAGATGGAGCATGCATGGCCTGGAATACACCCGGCGGCAACAGTGGGGACGACAACCGTACACCCCGCAGGCCGCGTGGCGGCAATGGCGGAGGTTGGGGCGGTGGTCTGCCCGGGCCGTTGCGCGACCTGTTTGATGGCGGCATCTGGCGCTGGGTATTGGTGGCGGTGGCGTTGCTGGTGTTGTTCTCCAGCTTCCAGCTGATCGGCGAACAGCAGCGTGGCGTGGTGCTGCGTTTCGGTCAGTTCTCGCGGATCCTGCAGCCTGGCCCCAACTTCAAGCTGCCGTGGCCGCTGGAGTCGGTGATCAAGGTCAATGCGACCCAGATCAAGACCTTCAGCAGCAATGTCCCGGTGCTGACGCGTGACGAGAACATCGTCAACGTCGCCCTCAACGTGCAGTACCGCGTGGATGATCCGCGCCTGTACCTGTTCGGTACGGTCGATGCTGACCAGATGCTGGAGCAGTCCGCGCAGAGCGCGGTGCGTGAGCAGGTGGGCCGTGCCGACCTGAACACCGTGCTCAACAACCGTGGCCCGCTGGCCGTGGTTGCCGAGCAGCGCCTGCAGGCCTCGCTGAAGGACTACAACACCGGCCTGAGCGTCACCGGCCTGACCCTGCCTGACGCGCGTCCGCCGGAAGAAGTGAAGCCGGCGTTCGACGAGGTCAACGGTGCCCAGCAGGTCAAGGAACGCCTGATCAATGAAGCCCAGGCCTATGCCGCCAAGGTAGTGCCCGAAGCGCGCGGCCAGGCATCGCGTGCCCGCACCACTGCCGAAGGCTACAAACAGGCCGTCGTGGCCCGCGCGGACGGTGACGCCCGTCGCTTCAGCCTGTTGCAGGCCGAATACAAGAACGCGCCGGAAGTCACCCGCAAGCGCCTGTGGCTGGAAACCGTGCAGCAGGTGCTGGCCGAAAACCGCAAGGTCATCGGTGGCGATGGCCGCCAGTTGATCTACGTGCCGATGCCGGCCGACGCGAAGTCCTCGGCCAATGCGCCGCAGCTGACCCCGGAGATGGTGGTGCCGGCATTGCCGGCAACGACCGACAGCATTCGCAACCCGGACCGTTCGGTCTCCCGCTCGGCAAATCGTGAGGAGGCTGGCCGATGAAGAATTCAGTCGTTATCGGCATCATCGTTGCGGTGTTGCTGGGCCTGATGGGCTCGGTCTATGTGGTGCGTGAAGACCAGACGGCCATGGTGCTGAACCTGGGCAAGGTGGTGCGTGCCGACATCAAGCCGGGCCTGCATTTCAAGGTGCCGCTGGTGGAAACGGTGCGGGTGTTCGACCGCCGTTTCCAGGTGCTGGATACCGCGCCGGCACGCTACTTCACGGCCGAGCAGAAGGACGTCAGCGTTGACTTCTTCGCCATCGGTTACATCTCCGACGTGCGCGCGTACTACCGTGCGACCGGCGGTGACGGCAAGGTGGCCAATGCGCGCCTGGCCCCGATCATCACCGACTCGCTGCGTAACCAGATCAACTCGCGCACTTTGCAGGCGCTGGTATCCGGTGATCGCAGTGAGTTGATCGCCGGGCAGCTGAAGAGCATCAACGAGGCCATCAAGACGTTGGGCATGCAGATCGTCGACCTGCGCATCAAGCAGATCGACCTGCCGACCGACAGCCAGGTGATCACCGATGTCTATGAGCGCATGCGCGCCCAGCGCAAGCAGGAGGCCGCCAAGCTGCGCGCCGAGGGCGAAGAGCAGTCGCTGACCATCCGCGCCCAGGCCGACCGCGAAAGCACGGTGATCGTGGCCGAAGCCGAGCGTGATGCGCAGCAGCTGCGCGGTGAGGGCGATGCCCAGGCCGCGGCGATCTACGGCAAGGCGGGTTCTGCGGATCCGGCGTTCTATTCGTTCTACCGCAGCCTTGAGGCCTACCGTGCCTCGATGACCGACGGCAATGGCGTGATCGTGCTCGACAAGAACGACCCGTTCCTGCAGTACATGAAGAGCGATCGCTGATTGTTGATTGTTGGTCGGCATCGCTGACTGCAAAGCACTGAGCGCAAGTCAGCGGTTGCTCAAAGCCCCTCTCCCGCATGCGGGAGAGGGGATAGTCAAAAGCCAAAGCCCAAAGCCCAAAGCCCAAAACCCAAAACCCAAAGCCTTGGTGATTGGGAGTTGCTCAAAGCCCCTCTCCCGCATGCGGGAGAGGGGTTGGGGTGAGGGGAGCTTTTAGAGCCTTCAAGAGCGCCCCCATCCGCCCTACGGGCACCTTCCCCCGCAGGCGGGAGAAGGGACAGTTCAAAGCCAAAGCCTGCCGGTGCCATGTAGTTCCTTGCCCTATGAAAGACCTCCTCTCCGCACTCTGCCTCGTAGCCGTTCTCGAAGGCCTGCTCCTGTTCGCCGCGCCACTGGCCTGGAAGCGGATGGCGTCGCAGCTGCTGGAACTTCCTGCCTCGTCGCTGCGGAAAATGGGTGCGCTGGTGTTGGCGGCAGGGCTCGCTGCACTGTGGTGGTCACGCTACTGAACGAGCGGCCACCGGCCCCGGTGGGCTTGAAGCTCAAGGGGTGGTAGCCGTCACGCAAAACCCGGATAATCCACAAAAGCCGGTCGGGCTAGCTCCTAACAGAGCATCCCGTTCGGCTTTTTCCGTGTATGGCCCTGGCGTTTGCCGGATGCTCCCCGATGGGGCTTCCATGTTGGCGGACCAAGGGCAGCGCACGGCCCCGTCCGCGGCCCCGATGGCCGCAGCAAAACTCAGGAGTTACCCGTCATGGGTCAATCAGTTGTTGTTCTCGGCGCCCAGTGGGGCGATGAAGGCAAGGGCAAGATCGTCGATCTGCTGACCGAAGAAATCGGCGCAGTTGTTCGTTTCCAGGGCGGCCACAATGCCGGCCACACCCTGGTCATCAACGGCAAGAAGACCGTCCTGCACCTGATCCCGTCCGGCATCCTGCGCGATGACGCGCTGTGCCTGATCGGCAATGGCGTGGTGATTTCCCCGGCCGCCCTGCGCAAGGAAATCGAAGAGCTGGAAACGGCTGGCGTTGAAGTGCGTTCGCGCCTGAAGATTTCCCCGGCCGCGCCGCTGATCATGCCGTACCACATTGCCCTGGATCAGGCCCGCGAAAAGGCCGCCGGCGGCAAGGCCATCGGCACCACCGGCCGTGGCATCGGCCCGGCCTATGAAGACAAGGTGGCGCGCCGCGGCATTCGCGTGGCCGATCTGCATTACCCGGAACAGCTGGCTGAAAAGCTCAAGGCTGCGCTGGATTACCACAACTTCGTGCTGACCCAGTACCTGGGTGTGGAAGCTGTCGATTTCGACACCGTCTACCAGGAAGCACTGGCCTTCGGCGAGTATGTCGAGCCGATGAAGTCCGACGTCGCCGGCATCTGCCACGACCTGCGCAAGCAGGGCAAGCGCGTGCTGTTTGAAGGCGCGCAGGGCGCATTGCTGGACATCGACCACGGCACCTATCCGTACGTCACCAGCTCCAACACCACCGTCGGTGGCGCGCTGGCCGGTGCCGGTGTTGGCGCCGATGCCATCGACTACGTGCTGGGCATCGCCAAGGCTTATGCCACCCGCGTTGGTGGTGGCCCGTTCCCGACCGAACTGGACGATGAAATCGGCCAGGGCATCCGCGACCGCGGCGCCGAGTACGGTGCTTCGACCGGCCGCCCGCGTCGTTGCGGCTGGATGGACATCGTCGCGCTCAAGCGCGCCGTGGCCATCAACGGTATCTCCGGCCTGTGCATCACCAAGCTCGACGTGCTGGACGGCATGGAAAAGCTGAAGGTCTGCATTGCCTATGAATACCGCGGCAAGCGCACCGAGTACGCGCCGCTGGACGCGCAGGGCTGGGAAGAGTGCACGCCGGTGTACCTGGAGTTCCCGGGCTGGAGCGAGAACACCCACGGCGTCACCGAATGGGACCAGCTGCCGCCGGCCGCGCGTGCGTACCTGCGCGCGCTGGAAGAACTGGCGGGTTGCCCGGTCTCGATCGTGTCGACCGGCCCGGACCGCGACCACACCATGGTCCTGCAGGATCCGTGGGGCTGATCGTCGCCACCGTTACCTCCGGTAATTGAAAAGCCCCGCTTCGGCGGGGCTTTTTTATGTTGGTCCGTGCGAGGGCGATGCCGCGTCAGGGCTGGTCGAGCGGAATGCCGTTCAAGCGGCGCTCAACGATCTCCAGAATGGTTGGCGTGCTGACGCCATACGAACCGGCAATGCCGGCATCGAACGCCTGGCGCCACTGCGCGTAACCCTTCTGGTAGGCCGGGTTGGGCTCGCGCAGGCCAATGAAGCGCAGTTCGCTGCGCTGCAGGGTCTGGTCGGTGACCGGGGCGTGTTCAAGGTCGGTCATATAGCCGCCGGGCAGGCCGGGGTGGCGGATTTTCAGTGCGTCCAGGGTGACGTGGTAGATGTTGCCGCTACCGAGCGGGTGCTGGTCGATGCGGTTGATCAGCAGCGTCGGTTGTTCGTCGGCATGGCGGCCCTTGCAGGCCCACAGCTGGCCGACGGCAAAGTGGTTCGGGATAGGGGCTTGGCTCATGAGCGGCTTCGGCGCGGGGTGATTGCCGATGATGCCGACAACGATGGCTGCCGACTTGGCACGATCTGGCGGAAGGGCGTTCCCACAGTCCGCGTTTGCCATCGCCGCCGGGTTGGTCGGGGCCTAAAGCCATTGCCATTGGTATTGAACACCGTAGCGCATTGATTGTGCTGAATTCGGCTATTTAGGCGGGCGAAGGTCGTCTTAAGTGTTTCATTTGTGACGTTTTTCGCCGTATACCTAAAAGTGACTTTGCCGAATTCGGCTGTTGGTTGGGTAGAAACACTCAAGACGGGGTTCCCGCTGTACCGGGAATATCTGTCATGCAGTTGTCTTGTGCCGAAACGAGCAACGGCAGACGCGGTGGTTTCGCCATGGGGGCGCGAATCGCTGCGATCAGGGGCAGGCTGGCATTTCCAACTTCCGGGGTAACTATGAGCGGCATCAGCAAGGCGCGGTGGGCAGCACAGCAAGGTGGGCGGCGGTCGGTGCGATTGGCAGGATTGGCGATGGCCCTGGGGTTGGCCCTGCAGGCGCATGCACAGTCCATCACGGGCGGCTTGTATGGCTCGACCAGCGAGAGCGGCGCGGTGGTGGAAGTCAGCCGCGATGCCAGCGGTTTTGCCAAGGTGATTGGCGTCAATCGCAATGGGCAGTACAGCCTTGATCAACTGGCGCCGGGTGTTTACCAGGTCAAGGTGATGCGTGACGGGCAGGTGCTCAGTACCCACAGCGTGAACGTCGTGGCGAATGCGGCCTCGGCGGTGCCGGTGGCAGCGTCGGCAACCGAGTTGGGCGCGGTGATGGTAACGGCCAGCAACTTGAACACGGTGATCAATCCGATCGACGTCAGCACGCCGGAGTTGTCCAGCATCTACACCGCCGACCTGCTGGCCGACCTGCCGGTCAGCCAGACCAGCATCTATGCCTTGGCCCGGCTGGATTCGTCCACGGTGATGGGCAGGAGTTTCGCGCAGATCGGCGGTGCCAGCGAAACCGAGAACCGCTACTACTTCAACGAATTCGACACGTCCTACGACGTCACCGGCGCCGGTGCCATCGTGTTCCCGCAAGTGGCCGTTGCCAGCACCCAGTTGATCACCGGCAGCGGTGGCCTGGGCTGGACCAGCACCACCGGCGGTATTTCCTCGGCCACGCTCAAGCAGGGCAGCAACGAAGTCCATGGCGGCTACAGCCTGTACTACACCCCGCCCACGTCCAGCGCGCTGCGTCCGCGTGGCCAGGACCGCTACAACGCTCTGGGTTCGCCCAGCCTGTACCAATCGGACAACAGCAATGGCCATACGGCCCAGCACTATGTGTGGGGCTCGGGTCCGATCGTGCGTGATCGCTTGTTTGCCTATGTGCTGTATGGCCGCGACCCGGGCAATGAAACACGCAGCTACACTGCCAACACGCGTTCGGATACCCGCCGCAGCAGCAAGGAAGGGTTGATCAACCTGACCTGGAACATCACCGACGACCAGTCGTTGAACGTTGCTGCCTACCGCAATGAGTACGCCACCGACTACCACCTCGCGCTCGCGCAGGGCGACAGCGTCCCCTATGACCCGTCGCAGTCGAGCTATGGTGAGCCGAGCTGGAGTGACCTGCAGACCAAGCAGAAGCTGGTGATCGGCAACTACAACTGGCGCATCAACGACAACCTGCGCCTGCGCCTGATGGGCGGCACCATGCGTTACGACTACAGGCAGTCCACCGAGCTGTCCGGCGTGCCCTACATCGGCGAGTACGATTATGCGACCGGCGTGGAGCGCACCATCAGCCCGGGCGAGGCCTGGGCGCCGTTGAATTACTACTTCGACAAAAAGGGCTTCAAGGGTGACGTCACCTGGAACATCGGCGACCACGAAGTGGTGCTGGGTGGCGAGTTCTATCGCAACAATTACTACTACCAGCCCGAGACCAACCCGGCCGGTTATTACTACTACTACCTGAATTACCCGTACCAGATCGGCAGCTTCACCCCGCCGGGCGATGTGGTCTACAAGTACGAATACGCCATCGGCGGTGAGTTCGAGAGCAAGCAGAAGGGCATTTACCTGTACGACAACTGGCAGGTGTCGCCCAATGTGCGGGTGATGTTCGGTGGCCGCTGGGATCAGATGGAGAACCTGACCTCCACCGGCACGCAGTTCCTGGACATGGACCTGTTCTCACCACGCGTGGGGGCGTCCTGGGATGTGCGTGGTGACAGCTCATTGAAGATCGGCGCCAATGTCGGCCGCTACACCCTGCCGATGCCCTCGACCCTGAGCTACCTGATCGCCTCGGCGCAAACCTACAAACTCAGTTACTACACCTACACCGGCCGCAACCCGGATGGCAGCCCGACGGGCCTGAATGCCGTTGCCGACTATGTGTACTACGACGGCACGCTGCCGGAGATGTCGGCGGTGGTCAGCCGCAACATGAAGAACACCTACCAGAACGAATACCAGGTGTATCTGCAGCAGCAGTTGTCACCGACCTGGTCGTTCCTCGGGCAGGCGGCGTTCCACGATCTCAAGCGCATCGTTGACCAGACCTGTGACCTGGACGGGCGCATCAGCGATTACGTGCGCGACAACGGACATGCCGGTTATGGCGGTTTGACCGGCGGTGGTGGCTGTATCGAGTTCAATCCAGGCAGCAGCATCGTGCTGCGTGATTACCTGGATGGCGACGGGGTGTTGCAGGACATCGTGATCCCCAACAGCTATCTGGGCATGCCGAAGGCCAAGCGCCGTTACCTGAAACTGGGCGCGCAGCTGTCGCACCAGCGCAGTGCGGAGGAGCCGTATTACCTCAACCTCAGCTACACCTGGTCGCACCGCTACGGCAATCATGATGGCTACACCAACCTGACCCGCTCCAATGATCCCAAGCCGGGCACCAGCGGCAACTACCAGTTCCTGCAGAACACGTTTGGCAGCAACGGCAACCTCAGCGGTGACCAGCGACACAGCCTGGTTGCCAACGGGGTTTATTACTTCGGCAGCGGGTTGCGCGTTGGCTCGGTGCTGAACGTGGCTGCGGGTATTCCACAGAGCTGCATGGGCGTTTATCCGGACAACAGCCCCGAGTTCGACCTGCTGGTGCAGGCCGGCGCGGTAACCCATTACTGCAACGGTGTGCTGTCGCCGCAGGGCAGTGGTGGCAAGACCGACAGCACCTGGCGCTGGGATGTCAGCGTGGGTTACGACTTCAACTTCGGCCGCGACAGGGGCCAGCAGTTGAGCCTGGATCTGTCGGTCACCAACGTCAGCAACAACGACGCAGTCACCCAGCGTGACATGGTCTCGGCTACCGGCCTGGACGCCAATGGCAAGGTGGTGCCGCTGCCCTCGTTCCGCTCGGTGACGGCATTGCAGGCACCGCGCAGTACCAATTTGTATCTGCGTTACAGCTTCTGATCCGGAGAGCGGGTGCCGGACCCTCGTGTCCTGCACCCGCTTCTGTGGCATCGTGGGCCCCCGGGACGCCCACCCCGTCTCCCGTCTGCTTGCCCAGTTGTCCGTGATGCGAATCGACCCCGCCGAAATCGAAGCCCTGTTCAATGCCATCCCCAGCGTGCTGTTCTTCGCCAAGGACACACAGGGGCGCTATACCCACGTCAACCTGACGATGATGCACCGGCTGGGGGTGAAGTCGCGCGGCGAGGTCATCGGCAAGCGTGCCGACGAGGTCTACCCGGCCGGCATGAGTGAGGCCTATGTCGAGCAGGATGCGCGGGTGCTGGCGGGCGAGGTGGTCGAGAACGTCATGGAGCTGCAGCTGCTGGCCAATCGGCAGCCGGGCTGGTGCCTGACCTGCAAGCGGCCGATTGTTGAAAACGGCGTCGTGGTCGGCCTGATTGGCATCTCGCGCGACCTCGGCCAGCGCGGTGGATTGGAATCGCAGTACGAGCCGCTGCGCCTGGCACTGGACTACCTCAATACCCATTACGCCGAAAACGTGCGCATGCAGACTCTGCTGGATATCACCGGGTTTTCGCTGTCCAAGCTGGAGCGTTCGTTCCGCAAGGTGTTCCAGATGACGCCGCAGCAGGTGCTGACCCGTTTGCGCATCCAGATCGCCCTGCACCTGCTGCACGGTGATGACAGCGTGGCCAGCATCGGCCAGGCCTGCGGCTTCAGTGACCAGAGCGCGTTCACCCGCAAGTTCAAGGCCGAAGTGGGCATGGCGCCGCGGCAGTACCGGGCGATGATCGCCGCCCGCGCCGCACAGGGCTGAGGCCACACGCACGGTCGCAGCCGCTGCGACTGCGCTCGGCTATCCTGCGGTCCCCCGTCGCAGGAATCCCCATGGCCAAGCCCCGCAACAGCGCCTACGTCTGCACCGAGTGCGGTGCCGAGTACAGCAAATGGCAGGGTCAATGCACCGAGTGCGGTGCGTGGAACGTGCTGAGCGAGATCGTGCTGGAAAGTGCCGCCGCCGCAAAGTCGCCGGCGTCGCGCCGCAGTGGCTGGGCCGGCAAGGTGGATGCACCCAGGATCACCGCACTCAAGGATGTGCAGCAGACCGAGCACCTGCGCGTGTCCACCGGCATCGGCGAGTTCGACCGTGTGCTGGGCGGCGGCCTGGTTGAAGGTGCGGTGGTGCTGGTCGGCGGCGACCCGGGCATCGGTAAATCCACCTTGCTGCTGCAGGCCGTGGCAAAAATGGCGGGCACGTTGCCGGTGTTGTACGTAACCGGCGAGGAATCGCTGGCGCAGGTGGCCGGCCGCGCGGTGCGTCTGGATCTGCCGTTGGAAGGCCTCAATGGCCTGGCCGAAACCGGCGTTGAAAACATCCTGCAGCACGCCGCCACGGCGAAGCCGAAATTGATCGTGGCCGATTCGGTGCAGACGCTGTGGACCGAATCCGTCACCGCCGCGCCGGGTTCGGTGAGCCAGGTGCGCGAGAGCGCTGCCCGCCTGGTGCGTTTTGCCAAGGAGACCGGCACCGCCGTGTTCCTGGTCGGCCACGTCACCAAGGAAGGCGGCATCGCCGGCCCGCGCGTGTTGGAGCACATGGTGGATGCGGTGCTCTATTTCGAGGGCGAGAGCGGCAGCCGTTTCCGCGTGCTGCGCGCGTTCAAGAACCGCTTTGGCGCAGTCAACGAACTGGGCGTGTTCGCGATGGGCGACAAGGGCCTGAAGGAAGTGCCCAACCCATCGGCGATCTTCCTGTCCGGGGGCAGCACACGGCAGCCGGGCAGTTGCGTGATGGTTACCCGCGAGGGCACGCGCCCATTGCTGGTGGAGGTGCAGGCGCTGGTGGATTCCTCGCCGCTGTCCAACCCGCGCCGCGTGGCAGTCGGCCTGGAGCAGAACCGCCTGGCCATGCTGCTGGCGGTACTGCATCGCCATGGTGGAGTGCTGGTCGGCGACCAGGACGTGTTCGTCAACGTGGTCGGTGGCATCCGCGTGCAGGAAACAGCGGTGGACTTGCCGGTATTGCTGGCGGTGTTGTCATCGCTGCAGGACCGGCCGCTGGCCGAGAAGACCATCGCCTTCGGTGAGGTGGGCTTGTCCGGTGAAATCCGCCCGGTGCCCAACGGCGAAGACCGCCTGCGCGAAGCGGCCACGCACGGCTTCAAGCGGGCCATCGTGCCCAAGGCCAACGCGCCGAAGGCGGGCACGGTGAAGGGCATGGAGGTGATTGCGGTGGAGCGGCTGTCGCAGGCGCTGGAAGCGGCGATGGAATAAGCGTCAACCGTAGTGGGGGGGGGCCCGCCGAGCGCGGGGGGTCCCGGGGCGCGGGCCCCGCCGGCGGCGGGCCGGCCCAGGCGCCGGGCACGCCCGGCGCCCCCCC